>JAGBSZ010000058.1 GCA_017631585.1 Bacteroidaceae bacterium | reverse complement strand
CTGACCGTCCTTAGACTTGCGAACAATCTTCTGCTCACGAACATTGCCAATATAGCAAACTACCTTTGCGCCTTCTACAGTAGGAGCACCTACAGTTACAGCACCATCCTTATCCAACAACAACACGCGGTCAAACTCCACTGTTGTGTCATTCTGAGCACCCTTGATGTGGTGCACGAACAGCTTCTTACCAGCCTCAGCCTTGAACTGCTGTCCATTAATCTCAACAATTGCGTACATTTAATTTATCGCTTTTATTGTGAATTCCGCGAGGTGCATGCTCCTCGTGAGCCTGTCTTCTTCAACCCCTACGGACCAAATCGGGTGCAAAGATAGGAAATTTTTCGTTCACTGTAAAACATTTATTCAAAAAAAACACGAACAAAGCAGAATTACCACTCAAATTGTGGCAATTCTGCTCTATTTTACACCTTATAATATATTACAATCTTGAAAGATATCTTTCAGCCTCGAGAGCCGCACGGCAACCGCTTGCAGCAGCATTGATAGCCTGACGGTAGTGAGGGTCGGCAACGTCACCGGCAACAAACACACCGGGAACGACAGTTTTTACACCGCTCTCGTCTGCAGGAATGAAATATCCGGTCTCGTCGGTCTTAAGATACTTCTTGAAAACATCAGAATTAGGCTTGTGACCGATTGCAAGGAAGAAACCGTCGATAGCAAGGTCATAATGCTTTTCGTCAGGTTCACCCTTGCGCGATACAAGATGTACACCCTCTACACCATCCTCGCCGAAAAGACCTTCGGTATTGTGTTCAAAGAGAACCTCAATCTTGGGATTAGCCAATGTACGGTCCTGCATAGCCTTTGAGGCACGCAGGAAAGGCTTGCGCACAATAAGATATACCTTTGCTGCGAGCGATGCAAGATAGTTTGCCTCTTCGCATGCCGTATCACCGCCACCTACCACAGCAACAATCTTTTTACGATAGAAGAAGCCGTCGCATGTAGCACATGCGCTCACTCCCATACCCTGATATTTTATTTCGTCGGAAAGACCAAGATATTTTGCAGCCGCACCTGTTGCAACAACAACTGTATCAGCCTCAAGAACCTTACCGTCATCGAGTGTGACCTTATAAGGCAATTCATCAAAATCAACAGCCACCACACTACCCGAACGGATATCAGTGCCCACGTTGATAGCCTGCTGACGCATATTTTCCATAAGTTCAGGACCGGTTATTCCCTGAGGAAAACCGGGAAAGTTCTCGATAACGGTTGTCTGTGTCAACTGACCGCCGGGTTGCATACCTTCAACAAGAATTGGAGAAAGATTTGCACGCGAAGCATATATCGCAGCAGTATATCCGGCAGGACCTGAACCGATAACCAAACATTTTGTTCTGTTTACATTCATAATAGTATATTTTATTTTATTCGTTCTATAAAAATTTTATCTCATATCAATAATCTCGGCTGCATCAAGCTCCTCGACAGGACATTTATACACATCCGATGCAAAATTACATTTTATTTGATATTTATCAAGTATTATCTCAACATATCCTTGATTCGGCATAAAAATATTCATGGTTTCAAGCCTGTAACTTGCCTCATCGATACGCAATACAACCTTTTCAAATTCACTGTCCGCAGGAGCATGCAATGTAACAAAGAGATTGTCATCATGCAGTTTCACATCCTTAGTACACCCTTTGCGGTAATTCTCCATAATATACAAAGGCGAGAGATTCTGTGCTTCACCCGAAGATGAATCGGTAATATATATTTCATCTATTTCAAGCATGTAGCTCCATTGCGTTTCACCGTCGCACCACACACCCATCTTGTCCATGACAACAGAATAACGTTCACCGTCAAGCCTCATCATACCGTTGTCTTTCATGACAACACTGTTATCTTCGTCATATACAGTGTATGAATAGTCCATCTGCAACGGAGCATCCGCATTCATCACAGCCACAGCCTTGTCAAGAACAGCATCGGCATCAAACACCTGAGCCATACCCGAGAATGGAACAAAAAGCAACAGAAAAATAAATATGTTCTTCATAGCCACCGTTGTTTAAAGCAATGATTTCAAGCGGAATTCAAGGTCTGCCTCATCGGCACAGAGTACCTGACGGGGTTTACTACCCTCCTGTTCGCCAACGATGCCTGTCTGACATAGCTGGTCCATGATGCGACCGGCACGATTGAATCCCACATTGAATTTACGCTGGATAAGCGATGTTGAGCCATGTTGTGCAAGCACCACGGTACGCGCAGCCTCGGCAAACAACGGGTCGAGTTTGTCCGATGAAATTTCTCCACGTGCAGCACCGCCGTCACCACCCAAATCCGACGAATCATCAGGTTCCGGCAATATGTATGCTGTCTGATAGCCCTGTTGTTTGGCAATATGCGCACATACACGCTCCACCTCCTGAGTTTCAACAAGAGCACACTGCACACGTACAGGGTCGCTTCCTGCAAGGAAGAGCATATCACCACGTCCCTGAAGCTGATTGGCACCCGAACGGTCGAGAATAGTACGCGAGTCGATTACCGAAATCACACGGAACGCCATACGTGCCGGGAAGTTCGCTTTAATAGTACCGGTAATGATATTTGTCGTAGGACGTTGTGTTGCAATAATCATGTGGATACCCACAGCACGTGCCTTTTGCGCAATACGTGCAATAGGTTGCTCCACCTCGCGTCCTGCAGTCATCATCAAATCTCCGTACTCGTCGATTATAACTACGATATAAGGCATGAAACGATGTCCTTTTGTGGGCAAAAGTTCCTTATTCAAATACTTTGTATTATACTCCTTGACCGAACGCACCGATGCCATCTGCAATAGTTTGTAACGGTTATCCATCTCAACACAGAGCGATTTAAGGGTACGCACCACCTTGTTCACGTCAGTGATGATTGGCTCGTCTTCGCCCTCCAGCTTGGCAAGGAAGTGCTTTTCGAGTACTCCGTAAAGGCTCAACTCCACCATTTTGGGATCGACCATCACAAATTTGAGATATGCCGGATGCATCTTGAAAAGCAATGAAGTGATTATTGCGTTCAATCCCACCGACTTACCCATACCGGTAGCACCGGCAACAAGCAAGTGAGGCATTTTTGCCATATCCACCATATAAACCTCATTTGAGATTGTCTTTCCGAGCGCAAGAGGCAAAGCCATATCGGTTTCCTTATACTTGCGGCTGTTGAGCAACGAAGCCATTGGAACAATCTGCTTATGAGCATTAGGAACCTCTACACCGATAGTACCCTTACCCGGAATAGGCGCAACGATACGGATACACAAAGCGGCAAGGCTCATGGCAATATCATCTTCGAGATTTCTAATTTTTGCTATTCTGACACCCGGTGCAGGAGTAATCTCGTAAAGTGTGATTGTAGGACCTACAGTTGCCTTTATGGAGCTTATCTCTATACCGAAATTCTTCAGCACCTCAACAATCTTGTTGGCGTTGGCAGCCTGTTCGTCCTTGTCTATTGACTGCACCGACTGTTCATACTCATCGAGCAAATCTATTGTAGGCGGTTTGTAATAGCTCAATTCATCTTTAGGATTTATAGGACGGAACATATTGCCTCCCATATCATCATCTCCTTCTGCCTTCTCCACCTCCATGGCAAGCACAGCATCATCCGAGTTCTCAGGTTGTCCTATTGTGCGTGACATGGCATCGAATTGTCTTGCAAGAGCATCGTCGTCAACAAGCGTCTCTTCCTCTGTTTCTGTAACATCTTCACAATCCACATCATCAGCCACAGTCACCTCCACAGGCAGCAGTTCATCTTTTTCAGGCTCTTCTTCATTATTCAGAGCTATTTCAACACTCACGCCACTCTCTTCAACAGCCGATTCTGTTTCATCATTCTCTTTTGGCTTACGGTTGATTGTAAACATATTTCTAATCCATGAGATAGTATCGCGCGACACATATATCATAAACAGCAATAGCGACACTACGAGCAACAGCACCAAACCCACAATACCGATATTCTCAATGGCAATGATTTTCATAAACTCGCCATGAGCACCACCCGGCGATACATAGCTCTCCTCGAGTATATCCCCGAATACAAGTGAAAACAACAACGAGAACCAAACGATTCCGAAAAGAGAATAGACCACCCAACGCATGAGCTTGAAATCAAACAGACGCATAAGACGTACGGCAATGAGTGTGACCATAGGTATAAATAGCACCGAAGCCCAGCCGAAGCAGTCGTTTATAAGATATTGCGCTACTATCGCACCACCCTTTCCCGATGTATTTGAAACAGGAGCGTCGGCTACCGCGCCCGCAGTTGCTTCCAACACGGAATAATCAGCACCTCCTTTGGAAAAGAACGAGATGAACGAACTGCACAGGAATATGGCAAAAGCCACAAACAGCAGTCCTATGACAAACTGCACATTATGCCCCTTGAAAAAAATCACCGTTCTGCGGAAAAAATCCCTTACAGTCGAAAATACCCCTTTATTCTTATTGTTTTTTTTAGCCATATCAAAAGTGATTAACAATATAATGAAAGCCGCAACCATCGGAAAAATCCGAAGTTTTGGAATTCACAAACGCGAAGATACAAAAAAAATCAAAAACCTATACCCGATAGCTCCGCTATTTTTTGTAACTTCGCGGACAGAAAACAACATTCCTTTAAAAGACATGGAAAAAGAAGATATTGTATTTTCACGAAACACCGTCGAATTCGTCACCGTAGCGGCTGAATTCTGCGCCTACATTGAGCGCACAAACGAGCATTCGCGCAAAGAATTTGTCGAGACACTGCTCAAATTGTTGCCACTGCTCTACATAAAGGCACAGATGTTGCCACAGGAGGAGAAGATAACCGACGAGGATATGGAAGATTTTGTAACAGAGGACAGTTACGAGATTCTTCGCATGACCATATACGACCTGCTCGCCGACAAGGATTCATATCTTGATGTTTTTGTCGCCGACATGAAGTACAGCGATACCCCTGTAACAAAAAGCATATCAGAGGACCTTGCCGACATTTATCAGGATGTCAAGAACTTTGTATGCCTTTTCCAGCTCGGAATAAACGAGACTATGCACGATGCCATAATCGAATGCAACGAGCATTTCCGCGAATATTGGGGACAGACACTGGTAAACACACTGCGTGCATTGCACGACATAAGATACAGCACAAATCTTGACGAGGAAACAGAGGAGAATGAGTAACTACAGCACACATATCGAAAAAAGCACGATAACCACCATGCCTACCATAGTGTTCGAAGGGCGAATAATCACCATCGACACCGTCGAAGATACCGACAAGGCAGTTAAGGCACTATCCGGCGAAACAATCATAGGAATCGACACCGAAACACGCCCCTCATTCAAGAAAGGCATACAGCACACAGTGTCACTCATACAGCTATCGACAGCCGACACCTGTTTTCTCATACGTCTGAATCGCGTAAACATGCCCGATTCGCTGATATCCTTGCTCGAGAACAAGAACATAACAAAGGTGGGACTGTCACTGCACGACGATTTTCAGGCACTCAGCAAACGCCGCAAATTCAATCCCGGAGCATTCTTCGACCTGCAGAAATATGTAAAGGAGTTCGGCATCGAAGAGATGAGTCTGCAAAAGATTTTCGCGATTGTCTTCGGACAGCGCATATCAAAGAGCCAACAGCTCAGCAACTGGGAAAACGATGTTCTCACCGACAAACAGAAACAGTACGCGGCAACCGACGCATGGGCATGCCTCAGAATATACAACGAACTAAAACAAAGCAAACAGCAATAATATGGAAAAATCCGTCATACTAAAGAGAGGCAAAGAGGAGTCTTTGCAACGTTTTCACCCATGGATATTTTCGGGAGCAATACAGCGCATCGACGGACAGCCCGAAGAGGGTGATGTTGTTACCGTATATACCAACGACCGTCGCTTCATAGCACGCGGACACGTACAGGTGGGCAGCATTGCCGTACGTGTACTCACATTTAACGACGAGCCCATCGACCAGGCATTCTGGAACAGACGTATTGCCACAGCATACGACCTTCGCGAGCGCACAGGCATATCATCGCGCGAGGACAACAACACATACCGTCTTGTCCACGGTGAGGGTGACAATCTCCCCGGACTTATCATCGACATTTACGGCGATACAGCCGTAATGCAGGCACACAGCGTGGGCATGCACGTAAGCCGTATGCAGATAGCCGATGCACTAAAAGAGATTCTCGGCGACAAGATAAAGAACATATATTATAAATCGGATACCACCCTGCCCTACAAAGCCGACATCAACAAGGATAACGGCTACATCATGGGAGGCAACGCAAGCAACATATCAACAGAGTACGGTTTGAAATTCCACATCGACTGGTTGCGTGGTCAAAAGACCGGATTCTTTGTCGATCAGCGCGAGAACCGTTCACTGCTCGAAAAGTATGCCAAGGGTCGCAAATTGCTCAACATGTTCTGCTACACAGGAGGATTTTCAATATACGCATTGCGTGGCGGAGCAGAGATTGTACACTCTGTTGACAGCTCGTCAAAAGCCATTGACCTCACAAACGCCAATGTAGAGATAAACTTCCCGGGCGACACACGCCACACAGCGTATGCCGAGGATGCTTTCGACTTCCTCGACCGCATGGGCAACAACTATAACCTTATAATACTCGACCCACCGGCATTCGCAAAGCACCGCGACAGCCTGCGCAACGCCCTCATAGGCTACCGCCGCCTGAACGCCAAGGCAATAGAGAAGATACAGCCCGGAGGCATCCTTTTCACATTCTCATGTTCGCAGGTTGTAAGCAAGGAGAATTTCCGCACAGCAGTGTTCACAGCAGCAGCCATGGCAAAGCGCAACGTGCGCATTCTGCACCAGTTGACACAGCCTGCCGACCACCCGGTAAACATATATCACCCCGAAGGAGAGTATCTGAAAGGACTGGTATTGTACGTTGAATAAACTAATTTTGCGGATTTACACACACAAAACAGCAAAAACAGCATAAAAACATCAATATTTTAGGCGTAAAGATTTTGCAACATTAAAAATATTTACTAATTTTGCGCCCCGAAAGCCTATATACATTGATTGTTAACGGCATATAAAGAATTTAATAATAATAAGAAACAATGAAAAAAGACATCCATCCCGCAGCTTATCGTCCGGTTGTATTCAAGGACATGTCAAACGGTGACTGTTTCCTATCACAGTCAACTTGCAACACAAAAGAGACTATCGAATTCGAAGGTGAAACTTACCCATTGGTAAAGCTTGAAATCTCTAACACTTCTCACCCATTCTACACAGGTAAGGCTAAGCTTGTCGATACCGCAGGTCGCGTAGATAAGTTCATGAGCCGTTACGGTAAGACTTTGAAGAAGTAATCGAATCGAAAAAGATATAAAGAAAGGTGTATTAAGTACACCTTTTTTTATGCCAATAACTGAAGAAAAAAGCAACGATGGGAAGAAAGAAATTTTCACAACGCGAAATAAGCATCATACGCAAACTGCTCGGGAGAAAGATGGCAGGCAACCGCGCACAGCAAAAGATGGTAAGACACACTCTTCGCACCGTCTTTGAATTCAACATATCAGACTTCAACATACAGGGAAAAGCATTCGGTCAAGCCGATTTGGACGAATGCGTACGTCGTGGAAGAATACAGATTCTTGACGAAGCCACCATTGAAGCCATGAAGATGCGCCATGCTGAGAAAAAACAGCACGATGAAGCCCTTGTTCAAGCCGAAGCAATAGCAGACGGCGAATACGTTGATTGGCAGAAAGTTCTTGAAGAGTGGAACGAATACTATGCCAACAACCCTGAGGAGAGAGAATAGACTTCTATTGATGTCCATCAAAAAAAATATACTTAACAACCTGTAAAGAGAAAACGTTCTTTGCCGGTTGTTTTTATTATTTAAAATAGCTATCTTCGCAAGTCAAAGGCAAAAAAGCGATGGATACACCTATAAACAAAGAATTCTATCAAGGCGCGATGCGCTGTGGCACGGCATTGGGCGCAGTGTGGAGCATTATGTACCTGCTGTTGTTTGCAGGAGCAACCAGCATGCTCTCCATTTCGTTGTGCCTTACGCTCTACATTGCATCGCCATTCATTGCGGCACGATATGCAGCAGGATACAGACGCAAGGAGTGCGACAACGCAATGGGCTATATGCAGGCATGGATATTCCTGCTATACATGTATATATGCGCAACATTGTTGAGTGCGCTTGTAATATACATATATTTCTCATACATAGACGGCGGAGCATTCTTTATGACACTGCAGAAGATGCTCGATGAGAGCATGAAAATCGCCGGAACAGACGAGTTGATGATAAAACAGATAGAACAGACAAAAAACATCATAGAAAACACTACAACAAGCGACTTTGTTTGGCAGTTGATGAACAACAACCTGTTGAGCACCACCATCCTGCCTGCAATAATTGCTTTTTTTGTCAAAAGAAACAACAAATAGAATCAAGAATATGGATATTTCTGTCATCATACCGCTTTATAACGAAGCAGAGTCTTTGCCCGAACTTACCGCGTGGATAGAACGCGTAATGAAGGAAAACAACTTCACATACGAGATTATATTCATAAACGACGGCAGCACCGACAATTCATGGAATGTCATCGAAGGACTAAAAGAGAAGAACAACAACATACATGAAATAAAGTTCCGTCGCAACTACGGCAAATCTCCGGCTCTCTACTGTGGCTTTGAGCGTGCAAAAGGCGATGTGGTAATAACCATGGATGCCGATTTGCAGGGCAGCCCCGATGAAATAAAGCCACTCTACGACATGATAACCAAAGAGGGCT
>JAGBSZ010000057.1 GCA_017631585.1 Bacteroidaceae bacterium | reverse complement strand
CAATGCAGCAGCAATGGAAGAAGAACGCACCCGATTAAGCGAAATGTTCAGAAATAATGGTTATTACTATTACCAGCCCAATTACATCAAATTCCTGGCTGACAGCATCAACACTCCGGGCAAAATACAGTTGCGCATACAACCGGAACAGAACCTTCCGGCACGCATCTCACGCACATGGAAGTTTGGAACCACCAACATACGTGTAATAAAAAACCTTGCTGCAGGAGAACACAATACAGCAACAAGTGACACAATAGGAAGCAGAAACTTGAAATACATATACAATGGTAAAAAACCGCCGGTAAGACTCGGGGCGCTATTGCGTAATATACAAATAAGACCTGGGGAACAATACTCATACGAGAAGCAGCAGAATGCATACAAGAGGCTGGGACAAATGAATATATTCAGTAATATCAACCTAAGCCTCAAGCCACGCGGTGAGAGCGATACTCTGGATATAAACATAACCACGCAGCTTGACAAACCATACGACTTTACCTTTGAGCTGAATGCCACATCAAAAAGCAACGACCAGATTGGACCGGGAAGCAAGATTAGTCTTGCGCGTAAAAATGTATTCCGTGGTGGCGAGACACTGAAATTCACACTTAACGGCTCATATGAATGGCAGACAGACAAAAATGTCAAAGGACGTGCTGCCGTAATTAATTCGTGGGAGGTTGGTGCAGATGCATCATTAACTTTTCCGAGACTGTTTTTTCCTATTATACACCGAAGACATTTACGCGTTCCATCAACAACTGCACTAAGACTGCATGCTGACCTGATGAACCGTTCCGGGTTTTTCAGAATGATACGTTTGGCAGGTGATGCAACATACAAAATTTTCTCACATAGCACAACGACACATACGGTAATACCATTCCGTCTGTCATATGATATGTTGCTTAGTACAACCGCGAAATTTGACTCGATAGCGAAACATAACCGCTCGATAGCCCACAGTTTCCGCGACCAGTTCATACCGGCAATGCAATACACATACACGTATGATAACACAAACACATACCACAGAAACAAGACATGGCTTGAAGCATCCGTAACATCTGCCGGAAATTTAACATCCTTGATTTTCTATGCTTTTGGCAAGGACTTGAAACAAAAAGACAAGAATATATTCGGCAATCCCTACGCACAATTCATAAAAGGAACAGCCGAGATGCGACAACTTTGGAAAATAGACCGCAACCAATACATCGCTACCCGCATAATGGCAGGAGCAATATACAGTTATGGAAATTCGGAATATGCCCCCTACAGCGAACAGTTCTACATTGGTGGTGCAAACAGTTTGAGAGCATTCACCATACGCTCCATTGGTCCCGGCAGCTTCCGCCCGGACAATGCAAACAGATACTCATACCTTGACGAGACAGGTACACTTAAATTTGAAATGAATGTAGAATACCGTTTCAAGATTGTATCAGACCTGCACGGAGCACTCTTCGTTGATGCCGGCAATATATGGTTGATGAAAGAAGACCCGGAACGCCCAGGCGGAGAGATTAAAGCATCCACATTTGCCGAACAGATAGCATTGAATACAGGATTCGGAGTGCGTTACGACCTCGACTTTCTTGTTTTGCGCGTTGATTTCGGATTAGGACTGCATGCGCCTTACAAGACAAAACGTAACGGCTATTTCAATCTGTCACCATTCAAGGATGGTTTCGCATGGCATTTTGCCATAGGATACCCGTTCTAAAAAAACTTTCATCGAACTTTTTTATTATTTTTTGCATATTATTGACTTTTTATTGTACCTTTGAAAGCATAGTGTACATTACACTTAAAAACAGACGAAAACAACTTATAATAAACATTTAATTTTTTTACAAAAATGAAACCTACACTTTTTGTTTTGGCTGCAGGTATGGGTAGCCGTTATGGTGGTTTGAAACAGTTGGATGGTCTTGGTCCTAATGGCGAGACAATCATGGACTACTCTATCTTTGACGCAATCCGTGGTGGATTCGGCAAGTTGGTATTTGTTATCCGCAAGGATTTCGAGGCAGACTTCCGCGAAAAAGTATTGAGCAAGTACGAAGGTCACATCCCAACAGAACTTGTATTCCAGGCTATCGACAATCTTCCCGAAGGTTTTGAAGTACCCGCTGAGCGCACAAAGCCATGGGGTACAAACCATGCTGTATTGATGGGTAAAGATGTTATCAAAGAGCCTTTTGCAGTTATCAACGCTGATGACTTCTACGGACGCGATGCATTTGCTGTTATGGGCAAATGGTTGAGCGAACTCCCCGAAGGTAGCGAGGGCAAATATTCAATGGTAGGTTTCCGCATCTGCAACACATTGAGTGAGAATGGTAGCGTTGCACGCGGTGTTTGCGAGAAGAACGATCAGAACATGCTTACAGGCGTTGTTGAGCGTACAGAAATCATGCGCGTTGATGGTCCTATCTGCTACAAAGACGAGGAAGGTGCATGGCAGCCTGTAGGTGAGGAGACTCCTGTTTCAATGAACTTCTGGGGATTCACACCTGACTACTTCCGTCATTCAGAGGAGCAGTTCGTTGACTTCCTTAAAGAGAATGTTGACAAGCCAAAGGCTGAGTACTTCATTCCATTGGTAGTAAACAATTTGACAACTACAAGCAAAGCAAGCTGCGAAGTTCTTGACACAACTGCAAAATGGTTCGGCGTAACATACGCTGCAGACCGTCCTGCAACTGTTGAGAAAATCCAGTCACTTGTTGACGCTGGTGAATATCCCGAAAAGTTGTTCTAATTAAGGAATTACATAAATATAAAAATAAGGTGGCTGAAATACTTAAGCCACCTTATTTTTATATTTAAGTACGATTCTCTTACATCATACCGCCCATGCCACCCATGCCTGGAGCACCCATAGGCATTTCGGGTTTATCTTCTTTCTTTTCCACGATAACACACTCGGTTGTGAGGAACATACCTGCTATTGAAGCTGCGTTCTCAAGAGCCACGCGAGTTACCTTGGCGGGGTCAACAACACCAGCTGCGAATAGATTTTCATAAACCTCGGTACGTGCATTGTAACCATAGTCACCTTCACCCTCGCGAACCTTCTGAACAACAACAGCACCCTCCTTACCGGCATTTGCCACAATCTGACGGAGAGGTTCTTCGATAGCGCGCTTAACGATTGCTACACCGGTCTTTTCATCGGCATTGACAACCTCGAGGTTTTCAAGAGAATCGATAGAACGGATATATGCCACACCACCACCGGGAACAATACCCTCCTCGATAGCTGCACGTGTTGCACACAAAGCATCATCGACACGGTCCTTCTTCTCCTTCATCTCAACCTCAGACGCAGCACCTACATAAAGTACAGCCACACCGCCTGCGAGTTTTGCAAGACGCTCCTGAAGTTTTTCCTTGTCATAGTCGCTCTTTGTAGCGGCAATCTGCGACTTGATTTGTGCCACGCGCTGTGCAATAGCCTCCTTATCACCGTTACCGTCAACTATTGTTGTATTATCCTTGCTTACTGTAATCTTGCTGCAAGTACCGAGCATATCAAGTGTAGCCTGCTCGAGTTTGATTCCCTTCTCCTCGCTGATAACGATACCACCTGTAAGTGTTGCAATATCTTCGAGCATATCCTTACGACGGTCACCGAAGCCGGGAGCCTTTACAGCACATATCTTCAACTGCGAACGCAGACGGTTTACAACCAAAGTAGTAAGAGCCTCGCTCTCTACATCCTCGGCAATGATAAGCAAAGGACGACCTGTCTGAACAGCAGCCTCGAGAATAGGAAGCATATCTTTAAGGTTGGTAATCTTCTTGTCATAGATGAGAACAAACGGATTATCCATCTGGCACTCCATCTTTTCAGTATCTGTTATGAAGTAAGCCGAAAGGTAACCGCGGTCAAACTGCATACCCTCAACAACACCGATTGTGGTATCACGACTCTTTGCCTCCTCGATAGTGATTACACCATCCTTTGACACCTTACGCATTGCATCAGCAATAAGCTTACCAATTTCAGCATCATTGTTTGCAGAGATTGTGGCAACCTGCTCAATCTTGTCATAGTCGTTGCCAACCTCTTCGCTCTGAGCCTTGATAGACTCAACAACCTTGGTAACAGCCTTGTCGATACCGCGTTTCAAATCCATTGGATTGGCACCTGCAGTAACGTTGCGCAAACCCTCGGTAATGATCGCTTGAGCAAGAAGAGTTGCAGTTGTTGTACCGTCACCGGCATCGTCGTTTGTCTTTGACGCAACCGATTTTACCAACTGCGCACCGGTATTCATATATGCGTCGGCAAGTTCAATCTCCTTTGCAACAGAAACGCCATCCTTGGTGATATGCGGCGCACCGAATTTTTTCTCGATAATAACATTTCTACCTTTAGGGCCCAATGTCACCTTCACTGCATTTGCAAGCTCATCGACACCTTTCTTTAGCTGGTCGCGAGCATCCATATTGAATAAAATCTCTTTAGCCATATCTGAATATTCTTAAACAGTTCTATAATTATCCGAGTATCGCAAGAACGTCACTCTGACGCATGATAAGATACTTTTCACCCTCATGTTCAATCTCAGTTCCGGCATATTTGCCATAGAGTACGGTATCACCTACAGCAATAACCATATCCTCATCTTTTGTACCGTTGCCTACAGCAACAACCTTGCCCTGCAATGGTTTCTCCTTGGCTGTATCAGGGATTATAATACCGCCGATTGTTTTTTCCTCTGCAGGCTGAGGCAAAATGAGCACTCTGTCTGCCAATGGTTTAATGTTCATAGTCGAATTTATTTTTAGTTATTTATATTCTGTTAAGCGGCACAACTACTGCGCACATTATTTATATAACGAAAAGCATGCCACAGATGTTCATGGCACAAAAAATAGCGCAAAATGACAAAGTATGCCACTGCGCTATAAACGGAATACGCCATTTTGGCAGAATACCCATCAGGCATTCATTATCAGATATGTGGTATAAGCAACATATCCGGCAATGAGTACAACACCCTCAAAGCGGTTGATTACCGCCTTACCGCCAAAGCGTGTCACTATGTAAATAAGCAACGACGAAGCAAGCAATACATAGAAATCGACAAAACTGAAACCATCCAACGATATCGGTGTAATTGTTGCACTGCAACCCAGAATAAGGAATATGTTAAGTATATTACTGCCGAGAACATTGCCAAGAGCAATACCCACATTACCTTTTCGTGCCGCACTCACAGAGACAGCCAGTTCCGGCAAGGAACTGCCCGCAGAGACAACAGTAATACCTATCACAGCCTCGGACAAGCCTGCCACACGTGCAAGCTCAGTAGCACCATTCACAAAGATATTTCCGCCAAAAATCAATCCGGCAAGACCGAGTATAATAAACAGCAACACCTTACCTATTGACATTGGCTTTTCAAGTGCCTCATCATCGTCATCATTTGGAATAGAGAATGTGTAACGTACAAAGACAGCAAGGAAACAGAGCAACAACAAGCCACTGTAACGTGTGATATACTCACCGGCTCCGCCACCGACAAGCATACTGCCGGAAACAAGAATCAGCACCACCGATGCCAACAAGTTAAAGGGTATCTCGCGTGTAAGCATACGAGCGTTAAACCTGATGGGAGTGATAACAGCAGCCACACCAAGAATAAACAGCCCGTTAAAGATATTGCTTCCTACAATATTTCCAAGAGCAATACCCGAACTACCCTTTATTGCAGAACCGACACTGATTACAAGCTCGGGCAACGATGTACCCAAAGCCACAATCGTCAAACCGATGACAAGTTCACTTACACCGAAACGTCGCGCAATGCCTGAAGCACCTTTTGTAAGCCAATCGGCACCAAGGATTACAAGCACAATGCCGATAATAAAAGAGATAATAGAAAGAAACATTTTAATAATGATATTAAATTACAATCATAGACAAAGATACTATCTTTACCTATATCAACAATACAAAAACATATATTAATCAACAACAACTATTATTCAGAAATGATTTTCACCTCATTTTGGCTTTATAAGAATTAATTTCTTATTTTTGTGACATTAACACAACCTGACAAAAGAGATATGCACAAAATAAGCATCATAGTTCCTGTTCATAACACCGAAAAATACCTTCGCAAATGTGTTGCGTCGATACAGGCACAAACATACAAGAATCTTGAAATAATATTGGTTGAAAATGCATCAACCGACAACTCACTTGCATTATGCCACGAACTAGCAAAAGAAGATGACAGAATTAATGTCATACACCTTGATGTGGGCGACCCATCTATTGCAAGAAACGAAGGTATCAAAGCATCAACAGGAGAGTTTCTTGGCTTCATCGATAGCGACGACACAATAGAGCCAAATATGTACGAAGAGATGCTTGCACTTGCTACAAAGGAAGGACTTGACATAGTTTTTTGTGATTTTGTGAAAAAATATGACTATCGCTCCGACAGATATGTTTTTGAAAACAGCGGAAAAATCACAGTTGCACCGGCAAAAGAGATATTAAAACTGAACTTTAAAGACAAAATTACGCAATCACAATGCACATTACTGAGCCGCAAAGAAATTTTCAGCGATATACATTTTCCTGAGAACAGATTCTATGAAGATACAGCAACGACATGGAAACTACTATTAAAAGCTCAAAAAGCCGGTCATATAGCCCGCCCGTTCTACCATTATTACCGACATAGTGGTTCCATTGTACATACTCCAAGTTTCAAGATACATCATGGTCATATACTTGCTGACATAGAGCGTATTGATTACATAAATACCTCAAAAGAATTTACAAACCAGGAAAAACAGGAACTATGTATCAAACCGTTAGAAGGTTTTTACAGACACTTCCGCAAAATGGTTGCACTTGCTAAAAGCAAAAAAGAAAAAGAGATATGTATAAAATACAGGGAATGGTCAAGAGCACTATCAGGAGAATACAAGCTTAGAAGGAAGTTCTCCCGCATAAGGAATATGACAAACAATTATTGGAATTTGTTCTGGATGCTTAACCGAATAAAACCATTCTGATTGTTCAAAAAAAATAAACATTGCAATTTGCAATGTTTATTTTTTTGAACACAACTTTTGTATCAAAGTTTCGTATGACTCAACACTGTTTTCTATTGAAAAGCGTTTTACATTATCAAATCCATTCTTTTGTATTTTGCGACGTAACTCTTCATCCTCCATTAGTTTTGATAATGCTTTTGCATAGGCGTTGATATTTCCATTAGGAACAAACACGCCATTATCCCAATTTGGCGAAAGAATATCGCGTACACCGTAACTGCAATCAAAAGCCATTGTAGCACAGCCATATTGCTGAGCCTCAAGCAATACCATACCAAAGCCTTCAAAATCAGAAGTTAGGCAAAGAATTTCAGACTCTTTATAATACAATTCCGGAGTAGGTGTGAATTTTATAAACTCAACACGAGACAATTTATTTTCAGCAACATATTGCTTAAGAGCAGTTTCTTCCGGTCCACTTCCTATTATCAACAATTCCCACTCGGGAAACCTTTTATATATCTTCTGCCACACTTTCAACAAACGGTCAACGCGTTTATCGACATAAGTCAATCGACCAACAAATATAATCTGTTTCTTGCGTGATGTAGAAAGTTTTATATCCGATACTTGAGGTATTGGATTAGGCAAAGCAAAAAACTTTGAATCAGCATCAGACACACCAATTTTGTGAGCTATAATTTCTGCATATTTTTCATACAAGACACCATATGCATCCAATTCATCATGTCTCTTTTTATATCTTGCTGCAATATCCTTTTTACATAGTCCAATCTTTAGTCGCAATGTATCATAAATCAACCACATCAAACGCCTAAGAGACCTTTTCGGCAATTGCCATCGTTGATGTATCTCATATGCAATTTCCTTTACTTCATAAAACGGAGAGCCATGTGATACATAGCAGACTTTACATACTCCTCTCTCTTTTAAACTGAAAACATAATCAGGAGAAATAATTGGCACAAAGAATAAGTCAATACAATGCTTTCTCACAGCATTCTCAACCACTTCTCCATTTTCATTTCTCCACGGTTCGTATGGTATGAATATATATTCAACATTCAGATTAATGTGAGATAAATGTTGCTGATTGAGTTCATGAACAAAAATAAACACTCGGTGTCCATTTGCTGACAGACGAGGGATAAGGTTCATCGTAACACGCTCTACACCGCCCGATGGAAACTGGTTTAGCAAAAAAGATATATTGGCCATAATATAAAATATCCAAACGATGAATATTTACGTATAACTTTACAACATCAACATAAAATCATATTGAGAGATTATGGAGTAGAGCAAATTTTACGAATCATAGCATCATATAATTCAACGCTATGCTCTATGGAAAAACGCTTTATATTCTCAACCCCATTTTTCTGAATATTACGGCGCAGTTCGTCGTCCGCCATAAGTTTTGACAATGCATTTGCATAAGCATTGATATCATCGTTAGGAACATAAACACCATTTTCCCAATTTGGTGAAAGGATATCCCTAACACCATAACTGCAATCAAAAGCTATTGTAGCACAACCATGTTGTTGAGCCTCAAGTAACACCATAGGAGAGCCCTCAAAATCAGATGTAAGACAAAGTATTTCCGATTCCCTATAATATTGTTCCGGTGTTGAAGTAAAGTTTACAAATTGTACACGTGGTAGACTGTTTTTCTGTACATACCGCTTAAGATTCACCTCTTCAGGACCATCTCCTATTATCATCAAATCCCATTCCGGGAATGTCACACAAACTTTTTCCCATATCTTCAATAAGCGATCAACACGTTTATCTGTATAAGACAAACGACCGACAAAGATAATGCGCTTCTTACGCTCAACCAAGGGATAGTCTTCAGCAATCGTTGCTAATGGATTTTGCAAAGTAAACAATTTGGGATCATTGACACTTGTACAAACTTCTTTTGAAATTAATTCCTTATAATGATCATTCAGCACTCCAAAAGCATCAAAAGTTTCATAGCGCTTTTTATACCTTAATCTAATTTTTCTATGATAATATCCGAGCTTATATTTGGATTTTGTAAGCAAGTGCTTCTTAAGGAATCCGCCTATTCCATCTGACAAACGTCCTTTTATATGAAATCCATTTTCAATCTCTTTAAGTTCGTAAAACGGTACACCATGAAGAATATAACATACTTTACAGATATTCTCTTTTCTTAATTCAAAGAGATATTTAGGTGAAATTATAGGGGATATAAACAAGTCTATATTATATTTCCTTACAGCCTTTGCTATAATATCCTTGTTTCTTTTATCTGTAGTCCTATATGGTAGTTTAATAAAAGTTACAGGCATATCACAACCCGCAAGTTTATCCTCATCCAGTTTACATACAAATATAAAAATCTTGTGTCCCTTCTCATATGTCAGGGGAGGAATAAGATTCATTGTAACGCGCTCCACACCTCCCGCTGGGAAATGATTAAGTAAAAAGGATATGTTTGCCATACAAAACTTTTTTTATTTATGTATTTTACGTGCACATTTCATTAGTCCCAATGCAGCCAAATATAGAGCCATTTTACGTTTAAACTTATATTTTGACCAAAAGAACTTTCTGCGATATTTATAGAAGAACTCAGCAAATTCATCAGATGTCAGTATATCATAATAATAGCTGTCAAATGCAATAAGGGATATGACATGGGCAAGAGCTCTTCTTTGACGACCGTTCAAAATTTCACACAACTTGCCATAAAAGCGGAACTGAGTCTGAAGAGTTTCTTTTGTATAACGACGCGTTGCACTGTTGTTGTTCACCACCTGATCATAGTGATAGAACGGTTTTGGTATATATGCTATTTTAATTCCTTTTATAAACAACTGCACACATGTCAAGTAATCCTCACAATAATTTATTCCGTCGAAAAAACGTATATCATATTCTTTGTACAGCTCTGTACGGATTAGTTTATTGCAAAGACTGCCATGTATCTTTCCACGCATCATACGACCAAGACAATCATCCGCTTCACATTTGCCAACTTTTTGTGATGCCACATAATTACGATTGGCAAAGTCAATCATAAAGTCACAAATTACCATATCGGCATTCTCTTCAACAGCTTTTGCATACATTTCTTCAAGCATCGTATGCTCTACCCAATCATCCGGGTCTGCATGAATGGAATATATTCCCGAAGCCACATCAACTCCTGCCTGTCGTGCCATTGCCACGCCACGGTTTGGTTGAGAGAGAACCCTCACACGATTATCTTCAACTGCATATTGTTCACAAAGAGTTTTTGACGAATCGGTACTTCCATCGTCAACTAATATAATCTCAATATTCGCAAGTGTTTGAGACAATAGACTATCAACGCACCGACTCAAAAATGCCTCTGCGTTATAAACGGGTACTATTACTGATATTGCAGGTTGCTTCATTGATTTTTACTTTGAAAAAGTTCTTTTAATACTCAAACGAAGTCGCAACATCAGATTCATAAATCTCTCCCAATGCATCTTTAAACCTCTTACGCGCTTTTTGTCAACCCACGTCTTGGCATAATGATGAATGCTTCGCGTATTTTCTGTAATAGTAATTTTTCCCGTAGCTACTCTTTTAGGATTAAAATATTCTTCCGGGTATATATATATACCGGAACAAAGTGTAATATTTTCAGGATCGATAACCCCACCTCTATCAAGCAGAACATCTGCTACAATCAGAACCACAGTCTTGTATTGCAGCTTTCCCTTGCACGAAATAAAATGCTTGCCATCATAATACTTCATCATGTCTTCTACCGCATCCATAGCGGGATATGAAGCCATTCCTAAGCCGGCAGCAGGAGCTGCCTTTAAATCCCGATAATTATACCATGATTCAAATCCTTCCAAGCCCATAAACGGTCCCTTCTCCAGAATATCATCAATAGGTTTCAACAATTCCACATCAACATCAAAATAAACACCTCCAAAATTGTATAATACCCAAAAACGTGCAAAATCACTGACAAAAGCATACTTTTTCATATGATATGCTTCTTCAACGTACGGATTTATTCTTATATCAAAATTATCCTCATTCCATTCTTTAATCTCATAATCCGGAAGGTACTTTTTCCATGATTCAATGCACTCAACAGCCTTTGAAGGCAATGGAGTACGTCCAAACCAACAATAATGTATGACTTTAGGAATTTGAATATTTTTCATAACTGGACAATGATTATCAAGTATAGATTCAAGACTGTTTGGTTGTAATTATTCTTTATTTACAACAAAAACTTTATTTGTAAAGTTACAAATAAAATATATTTTACAAGCCAAAGAGATGTCTTTTTTAATCACAAAATTCAAATTTACCTATAAATCATACGAATATCCATGATTTACAGGTATGCAATATCTCATTAACAATAAAAGGCGACACAGAAGTGTCACCTTTTATTGTTAATGGTTATATACAAATCAAGCTTCAGCCTTCTTTGCAACCTTCTTTGCAGCTTTTTTCTTTGGTTTCTCTTCAGCTACCGGCTCTTCTGCCGCAGCAACAGGTTCTTCCTTTTTAGCAGCCTTCTTTGCTTTTGCAGCGAGTTTTGCCTTCAACTGCTCTACCTCAGCCTCGAGCTGAACAATCTCAACCTCCTGGTTGTCAATCATCTGTTGCAATGAACCGAGTTCCTCATTATCCATATCAGGATACTGCGCACGTACACGAGCAAGGAAGTCGCCAAGGATGTTCATGTAGTTTGTAAATGCATCGTATGGTGATTCATAGATACAACGCTCAGTGATGATACCATTCTGCTTTGTTGTCATGAAACGGAGATTTTCCGCAGCCTGCAGGTAGTCGAAATCCTGCTTCAATTTCTTGTCATCGGTAAGCATTATACGCTCAGCTACACTGTACAACTTATTGAATGCCTCACGCTGCAATGTGTTACCCAACCATGAGCTTGCATCGCGCTCCTCATCCATCCATGAGAGTGGATATGGCACTTCAAGAGGACCTACAGACTTGTGATTGTCGATAATCTCCGATGGTGTAGAGAATGTAATTCCCTTTGCAGCCGCACATGCAGGCAATGCCTTCATGAAGTCAAGGATGTTTGAAGACAAAGGCTGTGCCATACCGATTGCTGATAGATTCATGAAGATATTGATTACCTTCTCGTCCTCTGGGAACTGTGAAATCCAATCGATGTAAGTCTCTGCAAAGAGAGGATATTCGCTCCAGTCAGGGTTAGAGAAACGCAATGATATATCATCAGACAACTTATAGTCACGCAACAGAAGCTTCAAGTTAGAAGCAAGAGCGCAATTATAGACAAAGTGAGGACTCTTCCATGCGAGGATGTGCTTTGCACCCTCTGACAACATACCCTTGAAGCCCATCTGTGATGCCATCTCACCAATCTCATCAGAGTAGATAAGACCTGAGTTACGCAACACTTTCGGTTTTTTGCCGAACAACTCCTTGATCTTGCGGTTCTGACGCATAACCTCCTCCATGAACACCTCTTTTGATGCCAATGAAGACAAGCCGTGTGAATAAGGCTCGCAAAGGAACTCACAGCAACCGGTCTTGTTGATTTCGTGCAACAACTCAATTACCTGAGGTGCATAGAGCTCCAACATTTCAAGACCCACACCAGATACAGAGAATGCCACCTTGAATGCGCCGTTGCTCTCACGTATCATCTCAAGAAGAGCCTGCAAAGCCGGTACGTATGATTTTTCTGCCAGTTCGAATGTCATGCTCTCGTTAGCATAGTCATCATAATAATAGTGGTCTGTACCGATATCGAAGAAACGATAACGTTTCAACTGTCTGATTTGATGTAATTCAAAATAGAAACAAATTGTTTTCATATCTTATATTCTTTTATTATTACCAACCCAAAACTTTCTCATACATTCTGCGCAAACGAAGTGCTACATCCTCCCATGTAATACTGTCAACCTCCTTGCGTCCTTCAACCTTGAGATACTCATAAAGAGATTCGTTGTTACATATTGAGTAGATTGCATCTGCCATAGCATTGATATCCCAATAATCGGTCTTGATACACTTGTCGAGAATCTCGGCACAACCGGACTGCTTGGAGATAATTGTAGGCACGTCGCACTGCATAGCCTCAAGAGGCGAAATACCGAAAGGTTCACTCACCGACGGCATGATATACACATCACTTGCCTTAAGACACTCATATACCTGACGACCGCGCATAAAACCGGGGAAGTGGAAACGGTCCGAAATACCGCGTTGTGCCACAAGACGAATCATATCATTCATCATATCACCGCTACCGGCCATACAGAAACGTATGTTCTTTGTCTTTTTAAGTACCTGAGCAGCAGCCTCAACAAAATATTCAGGACCCTTCTGCATTGTTATACGTCCAAGGAATGTAACCACCTTTTCGCCAGGAATCTTCTTTGGAACAATATCAAGAATCTCCTTCTCAAGCGGAGTCACCGCATTGTGCAATGTAGAAACCTTGCTTGGATGCTGATGATATTTCTCGATTACGGTACGACGTGTCAATTCGCTCACGCAGAAGATATGGTCGGCATTGTCCATACCATTCTTCTCAATAGCATAAACTGTTGGATTGACATTACCACGGCTACGGTCAAAGTCGGTAGCATGTACGTGAATAACCAACTTTTTACCTGAAATCTGCTTTGCGTGGATACCCGCGGGATATGTCAACCAGTCGTGCGAGTGGATGATATCGAACTCCTCGGTACGAGCCACAACACCTGCTATTATAGAGTAGTTGTTTATCTCTTCGTGAAGATTGTCGGGATAACCGCCGGCAAACTCCATACAACCGAGGTCGTTTACATGCATATTGCTGAAATCGCCATAAATATGCTCTCTGTAACGGTAATACTCCTCGGGAGTCATGACATTGCCTACGCGTGAGTTGACATAGTCATAATTCACATCCTTCCACACGATGGGCACAGAGTTCATAGCCACAATCCTAAGGAAGCTGTTATCCTCGTCACCGTATGGTTTAGGGATACAGAACTTGATTTCAACATCGCCCTGCTGAACGAAACCTTTAGTAAGTCCGTAACTTGCAGTACCGAGTCCACCCGAAATATGAGGGGGGAACTCCCAACCGAACATTAATACTTTCATATCTATTATCCCTCCATTTTAGATTCATACTGTTTTAGTATCTGGCTTGTTCTGAGGATAGCAGCCACATTCATAGCAAATGCAACTGCACCACGACCCTTGAACGGTGGGTTACCGTCAAACACTTCAGGAATAGAACCGATACAATGCTGCACGATTTCATCCTCAAAGCCAATCATCTGACGCTGAACAAACGATACACCACTCATCTTATATGTTTTAAGGTAAGCCTCATAATAGAAACCACCCAACCATGGCCATGCAGTACCCTGATGATATGCATAATCGCGCTGTATCTGCGGACCTACATAATTCGGGTTATATCCCACGCTCTTAGGCGACAAAGAACGAAGACCACGTGGAGTTAGCAACTCCTTGGTCACTGTGTCGAGAACCTTTTTACGCTGTTTCGCATCGAGCGGAGAATAATCGAGTGCCACTGCAAAAATCATGTTAGGACGAACGCTCCAATCAACATAGTCACCATCGACATAATCGTACAGATAACCATATTCGTTGAGGAACACCTCTGTAAATGCTTTTCCAACAAGAGGAATAAGACGAACCAATGAGTTCTGAACCTCCTCGTTGCGTGTAAGCACAGCCATCTCCTCGATAAATTTGAGTGCATTGTACCACAACGCATTTATCTCAACAACATAACCGGTACGTGGAACAACAGGACGACCGTTTGCAGTAGAGTTCATCCATGTAACAGCCTTGTCTCTGCCGTTTGTTGCAAGCAGACCGTTCTGTGTCACACGCAGATTGCTGTGTCTGTTGTTGCGGATAAAATCATAGATATTCATGAGAAGGTCACCGTATTTGTCACGGCACGCCTCGATACCGCACTCCTTGGCATACTGTTGCAAAGTCCAGATAGCCCACAACAGGACATCGGGGTGTTCCATCTCATAGATCTTGCA
The DNA here is from genome assembly GCA_017631585.1 of Bacteroidaceae bacterium. GTDB lineage: Bacteria > Bacteroidota > Bacteroidia > Bacteroidales > Bacteroidaceae > HGM04593. The sequence goes on along the minus strand of JAGBSZ010000057.1, from coordinate 8,195 downwards.
ATCACTCTGCTTGCCATTCATAAAGTCCTCAATGGCAATGCGTGCAGTTTTCATCACTCTTTCAAATTCATCGATATGACCCTGTGAAAGTGCCAATCCGGGCAATGAGACAAACATATCGCGTGCACGGCACTTGAACCAAGGATAACCGGCAAGGATATAAGTGTGTGCGCCCTGAACATTGAAGAACTGGTTTCCGGCACACTGCATGCAATGCATGAAGTTGTCGCGCGGGTCACGGATTTCCTCTTCGTGCTCAAATGCAGCCTTCATTGTACGTGTAGTCATAGGAGACACACCGCCTGAGAAGACAATGCTCTCACCGGCTTTCATCTTCACTTCGAAGTAACCCGGTACATAAAGGTCTTCGTTGAAGTCATAACCACGTTCAAGCTCCTTTACATACTCGATACCACGATACCAATCGGGCTGATACACGAAGTCATTCTTTTTGTTGAGCTGCATGTAGAGATCGGGATAATCGGCATACATGCGCATGCTTATACCGTTTTCAACCTCCTTGTAGCTGCGGTCTGCGATATTGTTCTCGTGAGTGTATTCACGAACACTGCGGAATGCACAGAACGGACGAAGACGCAACGTTACAGCCGTATTGGCTTTTAAAAGAGTGTAACGGATAAGAATTCTGTTCTCATGATGAACAAAGGCTTTTTCTTTCTTAAGCCAAACACCTCCCACATTATATATAGTGGTTGGTACACGCTCCCAGGCAAACTCACGGATATACTTGTTGCCTCGAGGACTGAAGTTGTCGGCATTATACTTGTGCAAGCCCAAATTGAACTCTGCACCATGCAACACTACAGTCTCATCAAGAGATGACAACAATACATGATTCTCGTCATCAAGTTGCGGAATGGGGACAACCAGCAAACCATGATACTTACGGGTATTACAATCGACAATTGTCGAACAGTGATAAGCTCCGGAACGGTTTGTCCTCAGGATTTCCTTTTGCAACGACTCTTCCAAGTTCGTCATCAGCGTTTTTTCGAATCGCAAATAACTCATCTCGTATAATTTATATATTAAACTATAATTTTTATCACACCCCCAAATGTAAGAATTATAATAAACAAATACAAACAAATATGATTTTTTTAAAAAAAAATACAAAAAAAAGCAAAACAGTCTCCTAAATAACCTGAAAACAGCAGACAAATAATAACTGTCTGCTGTTTTCAGGTACGTTTGTTAATTCTTGACGGGATTATAAGATTCAATTTTTCCGGTTCCACCGTCACTATCATCGGCAAAGTCGGTTTGAACGAACGGGCATCGATTGCCAACGGTGCATTCCCTAAAGATTCAATCAAAATTTCAGAAGTACGGAAAGGTGTCACTAACTCATAATTCAGTATCTTACGATGGATAAGCATCAGAAGTCCTTCCAACATTCCAAATAGTTTTGGCATTCTTATCGCAGAAACATCAAGCCAGCCATTGTACGGAACAGAACTCGGTGTAAGTCCGTAACCATAGGAATTTCCGATACAAAGCATCATGAATTTCTGGTCAACGACCTGATTGTTCAGTTTAAAACGCATAGAGAAATTCTGACGATAGAACAGCATATAATAAAGCCCGACAATATGATATACCAGTTTGGCAAAGAACGGTCTTTTTCTGTTTACAAGTTCCACAATATGAGCAGACAAACCTATATTCAGTGCATTGAGAAAATATCTTTTCTCCTCGCCATATTCAGTATTGTAGGAACAACAACCGACATCCACCTTTCTCACCCTGCGGGCAATTATACAGTCAATGGCAGTTTTATAATCTCCGGCCTGCAAGCCCCAGTAAGACGCAAAATCATTTGCAACGCCATTTGGTATTATGCCAAGCGTCACCTTGTCGGCACGTTTTGAAGAGAGAATTCCATTTAGAGCATCCTGCAGAACTCCGTCACCACCGACAACAACTATAGTTTCGTATCCGTTATCAGCGAACATGCGCGCCTGACGCTCGGCAGAGCCAAAATTCTCCGACTCAAGAAAATCATACTCGACACCTTTTGCAACAAGATAATCCCTAATCTCATTCCAACGTTTCATAGGTTTCATCACCCCGGCTTTGGGAGAATATATGATACCCCATCGGTGTCTGTTTATTTTATGCAAGTCAAACATACAATAGTTCTTTAATCTGTTCAATCTGTTTCTCACGTGGCAACATTGCATCAATCCAGTGTATATGCACTCCACGCTTTTCCATTCCGCGGAACCAGGTCATCTGTCTTTTTGCGAACTGATGAATGGCAATTTCCAATCCTTTCACCATCTCGTCGTACGAAAGTTCACCTATTATATATTGTGTAAGGAATTTGTATTCCAATCCGTAATACATCAATTGTTCCGGCGTAACTCCTTTTTCAAGAAGTCCACGCACTTCATCAACCATTCCGGCATCAAGACGCTCGTGCAAACGACGGCTTATCCTTTCACGACGCACTTCACGGTCAACAGCAACACCAACCGTCAGACAATTTATCTGCGGGAAATAACGCTCCTCTGTGGGGCACGTACGATAATATTCTTCTATTTCAATTGCACGTATCGCACGTTTTTTTGTATCGGTATCCGTGTTGTTATGCAATGTTTTGTAAGCGGACAGGATTGCAGTCAATTCTTCAAGGCTCTTTTCCTCAAGAGTTTCACGCAACTTCGGATTCTCTGGAACAGGCAATAGCTTATAACCTTTAAGAACAGACTCCACATACAAACCACTGCCACCGCATATTACGGGATATGCGCAACGTCCTTTAATATCGTTGTACGCAACAAGAAAATCACGCTGAAACTCAAAAAGATTGTATTTTTCTCCTGCATCGATAATATCAATAAGGTGCGAAGGAACAATAACTCCGTTGCGCTCATATTCTGCCAAGTCCTTACCGGTACCGATATCCATGCCACGATATACCTGACGGCTGTCGGCACTTATTATCTCTGCCTCGGATATTCCCAAAGCAATATCAACAGCCAATGATGTTTTACCCGAAGCCGTAGGACCTACCACAGCCAACATATCATACTTTTCTTTGCGTACAGACATAACCAATCCATAATTGACAATGCGAAGTTAATGCAAGTTGAGCATAAAAGCAAAACAACGGACAAAAGTTTCCCTTTGTCCGTTGTTTTGCTTTATTATTGTATATTACATTACAATCTTGAATGAGCGTGCAGGCTTGCCGTTCTTTGTTATGACAACAACGTATGTTCCGGCATTCTCTACAGAAACCTCAATCATTTCATTATCGTCAACATCTACAGCATTCTTTGAAACAAGTTTACCGTCAGTAGCAAATACAGAAACCTCATATACACCACCTTGAGCAAACAACACATTTGCAACACCCTCAAATGGCTTAGGATAAATCATATATGCAGCCTCATTTGCAGCAACATCATCAATAGCGGTAACTACGATATAGTCAGAAATTGTCTTTGTCGCAGAACCCCAAGAGTTGCTTGCTACAAGAGTTACAGGATACTTACCGGCTACAACATTATATGTAGCATTGGCAGTTGTCTCTGTTGAGCTGTTCAATCTCGCACCTTCAAGCATCCACTTTGAAGATTCATATTTAACCGGATAGCTACCTGTAAGCATAGGTACACCAAGAGCAGTTGTCAACTGGTTCTGCTTATAGTCATTAGTTCTACCATTTTCCTCCTTACCGGTTGTCATATAACCACCGGGAACAACAGACGCGCTCTTACCCATATTTGGGAAATAAATATAACCTTCGCTATCGGTCTTTGCCTCCTCAAATGTAAAGTAGCCCTCAAGATTAGAAGGAGCTGAAGCATAACCCTTCATAGCCTCCTGAACCTCAGCAGCTGTAAGCGCCTTGCTCCAAATCTGCACCTCATCTACCCAACCTGTCAAACTTGCAAGGTTAGTCATTGAACCACCCACATAGAATTTCGCACCATTCCAATTCTTTGGACCGGCACCGCGCGAAGGACCGCTTGCAATAAGTTTTCCGTTCAAATAGAGGCTCAAATTTCTACCTGCCTTTACAGCACATACATGATACCATACACCCGGCATCAGACTATAACCATCAGAAAGAATATCGACATCATTATTATGCTCGTAATTAGGTGTTCCAGCAGCCGGAGCATCTGTACAGAGAGACAACTCATTTTCCGCATTATCTCGTTTTATATTATTGTTTTTTGCATAACCGGCAGGGCGAATTGCAGTCCACATCTCACCCCAAACGTTTTCAGTCCATGTTCTGCCATAGTTACGATTTACCTTTGTCATAAGCAATGTACCGAGTGAAGCATGCTCAAACTTCTCAACCTTGAACCATAGCGCAAACGATGTATTTGTATATTCGCTCATGACTGCGGCATCCACTGTAAACTGATAAGGTTCACTCATATAAAGTGACTGCGAAACAGTACATGGAGCACCATTATATACATCACCCTTGTTTATATCAGCAGTAAAATTGACATTCTTGTCCTCATTCTCATTATCCTTATCAATATTAGTCTTGTCTGATACAATGTTTACAATCTCAGGCAAACGACCGGTTTCTTCAGGACTTACAAGAATAAGCGAACGATTCATGATTGTTTCACCATTTGTAGTAACTTCAACGTCATAGCTACCAACAGAAGGCAGAGAAGTAGTCATAGTAAGTACACCACTTGCACTCGCAACAGAAGTACCGGTCAAAGCATCATAAATCACAATGTCAGCAACAGGATGGTTAGGATCCTCAAAACCAATTACGAACTCCTCGTTAGGCTTGATTACGCCCTTGTTTACAGTAAGAGTCTCAATCATTGTAAGAGGTTCTTCAATCTCATCAGACCAAACAATATCACTCTTTGCACGACCATCCTTACCAACGGCACGTACACCAATCTGCAATTTCTCAACCTTTGGTATCAATGTTGCATCTACAACGTATGCTGCCCATGATGTTGTTGTTGTAAGCAATGTCTCCTGACCTTCCTGCTTTACATAAATCTCATAATACCATGCGCCTACCTCTTCATTATATACAGGACAGCCTTCATACTCAGCTTTACGGGTAGCCGGTGTCGGCATATTGAAAATAACTTTTATGTCAGCACGGTTATAATAACGCTTCATAACCTCGGCATGAGTGATTACAGGAGTTGCAGGCTGCTCATTGAAATTTGCAGGAACAAAGGCAGACTCACCAAGCAGCACCTCGTATGCAGCAGTTGTATTCTTTACAGAAAGACCAACACAACCAATAACATCACCTGCTGCAAGACCAGCTTCAGATGCCTTTATTGTCACATGATTCCACTCACCACCTTTTATATTACCCTTGACAGGAACATAAACAAAACTGTTTTCACCATTTTCTTTTGCCACCATAAGTTCAAGAGAGGTAGCACCTGAAGATTTTGGTTTGAATACAAGACGGAACTCGTCGTTGGCATCTGCCACATTCCACTTTGTAGCGAACAGACGTACATCGGAACGTGTGGTAGCACCATGCAACTTCAAGCATGAGCCGGCAAACCAAGCATCGTCATAACAGAAGTCGAGGTTTATAGCATCAGCAGGCACACTCTTGCCATCGCCGTTGTCAATCCACCAACGCCATGTAGGCAACAAGTCCTGCATACCATAATTATACCACTTGTGGTCCCAAGTAGTAACACCCTCATTGTTGAAGAAACGACCGTTACCAAGATTGAAACGGGTTACAAAAGGAAGCTCATCAAGTGTAGAACGCTCAATGACAGCCTTAGCATAACCATGCCAATCCTTAAGGTCGCTGAATGATGAAGTTACATTATTGTTATTCAACGCAGGCAAATTAAGCACGTTGCGGTTACCACCGGAGAAGAGCATCTCCTGCTTTTTCTGATACTCATTCTGCACAGCATAGTCGCTCTGACCGCCCTCGGTAGAACTTACATACAATTGATTACGGTCATGAGCACCCCAGATGACAAGACTGACAGGATATTTCATAAGAACCTCCCATCCGGCATTTCCGTTACGTCCGTAACCGCGTCCCTGCATGTCAAAACCTGCATAAACATCAAATGTTGAACGACCATGAGACTGTGCAGTCTCCACGCTCTCCCTAAGACCACCTTCACTCCAGTTATAGTTCAGGAAGAAGACATCTGTAACCGGCTGATTCATTGAATTATCATGGAACCATTCATTATTCGAAGCATTCAGTTTACATCCATTATCACTAAGCTGACCATAATTTGAAACAAATGCATACCAATCGACATGGAAAGGCCAATTCAACTCTTCAGCAACTTTATGACACTCTGCGAGGAATGGCTTAAAACGACTGTAAACAACATAACCCCAAGTACCTTCCGGGTTGAAACAGATACCATCGATTCCATAATACTTAAGGAATTGAACAAGCTTACGGGAATATTTATATTTATCCCCATGCTCATTCACGCCGTTCAAAGGTTCTGCCAAATTATACAATGTCTTTCCTGGTTCCTCAAGCTGATTAACACCTGTACCCCAATCAATAAAGTATGTACAACCGGTTTTTACACCATTCTTGTGAGCAACATCATTGAACGCACCGGGAACACGCCAGAAACCGTTGGTCCAGTTTGAGTGAATATCAAGATACTGCCACATATTGAAGTTGTCACCATCAAAGTTATAACGTGGCAACGCACCCCACTTCTTGGTCATTTCACCCGTAGGTGCCATCCAACAGAACTTTTTATTGTTCTCATCATTCAAAGCATCATTTGCCTGGTCTCCAGGACGGAAACGATCTTTCAACGGTACGCGAGAAATCCAAAAGTTCTCGTCGATATAATTCACATCGCCGTTCCAAGGCTTACCCGGCTCCCATTTATCAAGAGCCTCAACAATGTTTTCTGGTGTACCACTATTCACATACATCTCGTGAGTAGGCACACTCTGCGCCATGATGCCGGTTGCAAACAGCATCATGAACAAAGAAAATAAATTTCGTTTTTTCATAATATGGTATTTAAAATTATAGATAGTTTCCGTATCAGTAATATCTTTTATATAAAACTTTGCTAAAATAAGCATTTATAATAAAGAATACTCGTTTTTAACATTTTTTATTCAACACTTATATAATATTTTGCCAAAGAGCAATGTTAAATTATACAAAAAGCCTCTTTTTTACATACTAAATCGATTGTCGGATAGTTATAAATCAAGAAATAGTTTATTACATAAGATAGATGTACGAGAATTTATTATCCCTACCCTATTTCCAGGGAATGAGCAAAGACGACATTACAGCAATATTGGATAAGGTCGTTTTTGAATTCATAAAGTATAACGACGGAGAAATCATTTGCCATCGCTACGATGACTGCAATGAGTTCCAGATACTCACACAAGGAACATTGCAAGCCATATCAGAAGCACCAGACAATAGCTATAAAATATCAGAAGAGATTAATGCACCATTTGCAATAGAACCATACTCTTTATTCGGATACAGCACCAGATACAACAGGGAGTATATAGCAAAAGGCACATGCACTGTTCTTTCCATTAAAAAGACTTTCCTGTTCAGCGAACTCATAAAGCAAAAGATATTCATGATCAATCTTATGAACTTGATAAGCCATAAGTCCGAAAAGATCAGAGATATTATATGGAATGAAACACCAGACAGCATTGCAGGACGCATTGTAAAATTCATATCGCTCAGATGCGAACAACAACAAGGATGCAAAGTCATATCAATAAAGATGGAACGCCTTGCAGAGATTTTGTGCGAAACAAGACTTAACGTATCAAAGTCGTTGAACGAGATGCAGAATGCCGGACTAATAGAATTGCACCGTAAAGAGATAATCATTCCGTCGTTAAAGAAATTGATTGATTCAGTAGAATAAAACAAGAGTGGCTTTTTGATGAAGCCACTCTTGATTTATAGTCGGGGCGACAGGATTCGAACCTGCGACCCCCTGGTCCCAAACCAGGTGCGCTACCAATTGCGCCACGCCCCGAATAACGGAATTTTCACAAACCGAAGTCACACTCTACCTCGCCGATAAGACAAAACCACCCGTCAATGGCATTATCGCTAAATTGCTGTCGGGGCGACAGGATTCGAACCTGCGACCCCCTGGTCCCAAACCAGGTGCGCTACCAATTGCGCCACGCCCCGAATAACGGAATTT
>JAGBSZ010000056.1 GCA_017631585.1 Bacteroidaceae bacterium | reverse complement strand
TTCCTGTATATCTCGACTCTATTGCGCTGGGTGCAGAGCCGAAGACTCAGGTTCAGAAGATTCGTGCTATTGTAGGTGATTCAGACCCTACATTCAACGAATATCTTGGTGAACTTGAAATGGCAGGCGATGAAAAGCCTGAAGTAATCAAGAAAGCAGTCGACATTGTTACTGCTTATTACAACGAGCATCTTGCAGGAGACGAAAAGACTGTCGAAGTCAAAAAAGAGGACAAAGACGGTAAAGAAGAAAAGAACGTCGAAGTCAAGAAAGACGGTAAGGAAACCAAAGATATCGAAGTCAAGAAAGACGGAGATAAGAAAGATGTTACCGTTAAAGAAGCAGGCGATGAAGACAAGGACAAGAAGTCTGAAGCAGGCGACAAGTGCGGCGGTGACGCAGTTGACATGGATGTTCTTGCAGACAAAGTTGCAGCTCGTTTGTTGGCAGCTCAGAAGCCTGTTGAAACACCTAAGACGGCAGGTGACGAAGAATTGGACACTCCACTTGGTGGAGATTCAAAACCAGAAGTGAAGTCAAGTGATGACTTTATGAAAGATATTTGGGGGTAAGCCATGGAATACTATGGAAATATGGGACCCTTTGACCCTGTAAGTTTCAAAGGAAACGCACCGGTAAATGGCGTTCCTGTGTTTGTGGATAAACTTCCACTTACAATCGGTGGTATTGCCGGCGAGAACGTAAAGTTCGGACGCGTTGTAAGTATTGACCCTGCTACAAACCGTAGAGAGTTCAAGATGGGTATGGATTCAGGCCGCGTTATCAAAGGTATCGCAATGCTTGACCCAACAATCATGCGTGCAGACCCTGCACAGCAGGACTACTACTTTGCAGGTCGTCCAATGACAGCTACAACAGTAGGTATCATTGAAATCCGCGAGTACGATACAACTAAGAATGCTCCAATGGAGGGTTCTACAGTATGGTGCCGCAACTCTGATGGTATGTTGGCATTCAACAATGGAACAGACATCAGTGCAAGTGGATATACAAAACTCAACGCTTGGGTTTATGAAACACTTGACCCTAACGGTGCTAAGGTAGCCTTCGGACTTCCTTCATTCACAGTAGCACAGACACGTGAATCTGTTTCACAGGTAGCTACTCCAACTGCTTCTCCAGCAGCAGGTGAAGTTACTTCAGGAACTGAAGTTACATTGTCAACAACAACACCAGGTGCAACTATCTTCTACACATTGGATGGTTCAACACCTAGTCCAGCATCTCCAGTATTCAAGGCTGATAACCCAATCGTTATCACCGCTGGTGTCACAGTTAAAGCTATGGCAATCGCTGAGGGATATGACCCATCGTCAGTTCTTACAGCTGCCTATACAGTAGCATAAGGAGACTAAGATATGAAACTTACAGTAGGTACAGGTTTTAATCATCTTGCAGGTCTCGCAGACCAGTTCGTAAATTCTGACCCAGGACTTCGTAAAGCCCTTGGTGATTGTGAACTGTCAATCGGACTTGCTTCTGAAGCAGGTTTCGGAGTTCCTGCTCATGCCGCAGACAATGCAGTGTTTGCCGGTGACGAAGGACTTCTTGGTGAAAAGCAGATTACAGCTGCTGTAGAAGCAATGCTGAAAGCTGACCCATCAAAGGTACAGATTCATCCAAAGTTCAATTTGGAGTCTGGAAAGTTCGACCAGAAGTTCGTAATGGCAGGTGACGAAGGATTTGACCCAATTGCAGGTCAGTTGTTCTCACCTTGGAATATCGCATTCCTTTCAAAGGTTTGGAAAGAACCTTTGGCATATTCACGTGCTAAGGAAATGGTACGTACAGAACATGCAGGAAACAACCCATGGGCTGAAATCTTCACATTGTTCCTCGAACAGTATGCAGGTTGGGGCGTAATTGGTCAGACTGGTTCTCTTCAGAACAATATGACCAACGACGTAAATGTACTCAATGGTATGTTGAGTGCACCTATCATCAACATGATGGGTACATACTCACTTACACTTGAAGAAAAACGCCGCTCAAGCTGGGGTCCTGTAGGTTCAAGTCCACTCTCACGTAAGCAGTCTTACCTTAACTACGTTATGGACATGATGGAATGTATCATGATGTACTACGGTAACCCAGAGACAAAGACTTACGGTTTGATGGACATCAACCCAATCAAGAACTGGGATTCAGGCAAGTCAATGAAGGATATCTTCAACAGCAACTTGTCAACAACTCGTGGTTCTGACGCATTCCGCCTCATCGCAGGTAAGATTAACGACTTCTTGACACGTGCCGACAACAAGTTCGACCACATCAAGATTGCTGTTTCTCCTGAGGCTTACAACTACCTCACTTCAATGCCATATAGCGATGTTTACGATGCTACAACAGCAATGCAGACATTCGCTCAGTCTTACTTGGCAGGTAAGGGACCTAACGGCTCTACACCTACAATTGAATGGGTAGCAGACCCACTCTTGAAGGCTAACTCAATCTTCAATCCAAACAGCTTCGACTACATGGTAATCCAGGCTCCTGAGATTGGAGGTGGTCCTAAGAACGAAAAGCAGCCTACAAACTTCTGGGCAACAGCTCTTGACAAGTTTGTATTCCCTGTTATTCCTGGAATGTACAATGACCAGTACAAGACACTTAAGCGTGTTGCTGGTATCATTGCTCCTATACCTGCTGCTACAGAGGTATGGGCCGGATTCGGTACTCAGGGCTAAAATAAAACGGTACCAGTCTTAATGGGCTGGTACCAAGAGAGGCAGAAATGAAATGGTTAAAGAGTTCTACACAGAAATCTTGGGTAGTTAGCGTAGGTGGAAAACAGGCTGTTATTCCACAGTGCGAAACTCCCGACAATAAGTGGCTTAGTTTGAGCGATTCTGAATGGATTGAAGTAAGTTCAACACCTGTTATCGCAAGCCTTATCAAGGCAGGCGGTATTATCAAGTTGGATGAAGAACCTGCTGAATTGAAGAATTCAATTCCTGCACTACAGGTTTCAAATACACATCTCCAGGCAGAGCTTGATATAGCCAAAGCACGTATTCTTGAATTGGAAGACCAGTTGAAGAATGCATCAGGCGTAGATATTGAAACTATTAAGGCTGAAGTACGCCAGCAGTGCGAAGAAGAAAAGAAAAAGGCTCTCGAGGAACTGGATGCTAAAGCAACACAGGAAATCGAAACACGTGATAAGACCATTGAGAAGCTTGAAAAGAAAATCAAGAAGCTCGGTGGTGAAAGCGATGGAGAATAAGTATGGGATGTCCGTCATTTGTTGACATTGGTAATTTCATGTTCAAAGACAAGTTCGTCGACTTGACGGACGACCAACTTATGTCTGCCTTACAAGCAGTTAATGCACAGTTTTCAGGTGTGTATTCGTTATGGTCGTTTCTGCCTCCGGACGATGCACGCGCTAAGCGAGAACTGTGCATTAACTACTTGTTAGCTTGGAAGTTAGTTCAGTTATATCCTGAACAGGCTATGGGTGTTGCAGGCACAGGTGGAATGCCCATTGGTTCAAAGAAAGCCGGGCCTATATTCATTAAGTATAAGAATATGGTTCGTCAGGAGGAATCTACGTTGGCTATGCTTACTACTAATCAATACGGTATTGAAGCATTGACAATGATACAGAGCGCTCCTGAAAATTATATGGTGTTCGCATGAGTGGTGTTTATGGAGACTTTGTTGAAGTGTTTCCTGAACTGCGAGAACCTTTTGAAGCGTGGGATAAGGAAGACGCTTCTGATATAAGACGTGTTATCGCAATATATATGCCAAATGAAGGAGGCGGAATTAAGCGCCGTAAATACACTTCAGGCAATACAGGGCTTGATGTTACGAACTCTGACGAGTTTTATATTGATAACATCAATGGTAAAAAAGTACAGACTGGTACTTACATACGTCAGTTGTCAGACCCTCGATTTGTATTGCGATTGACACATGATGTTGGATATGATAAAGCTGCAGGTTATCACATTTATACAATTGAACGTGTAACTGGAGCTACAATAGATAAGACGGAAGACCTGAAGGTAAAGGAGGGATATTTTGCTTGATGCGAAGATATTACGAGATACGTTAAAAGAAATCTTTGGCATTGAAGATAGATATCTTGTTCCTATTAGTACTAACTGGTTCTTGCCGACTGTAGACCCTGAAGATAAGGTACATACTTGGATTGGTTACCGTATCTTAAGTAAAAAGCCTTATGTCAGAGCTGCACAGTATGGTTCGGATATGACAAAGCCTGTTAAGGTGTCATTCCGATTGACATTTGTAGGACCGCAGGCTGAAGAGCTTGCAGACCAAGTATTACTTTGGGAAGACCGTACAGATGTTATTAAAGCATTTGAGAAAAGTCAATCCCAAATCAATTATACAGATAGGACAAGTTTTACTTATCCTGTTCGTAACGGTGGTTATAATGACGACATGGCGTGGATAGTTGATATGTCTGCCCAGACGTCTTATATAGTAGATACTAAACAAGTACCTTGGTTCTCCAAGGTATGAGGATAGGAGGATTATATGGATACAAATGATTTTCTTGGGTCAGTTGCCCAGGAAGACGTTGCGTTCACAACAAGGGTTGTTCGTACTGCTCAGTTAGGCGACAACTTTTGGAAGGCCATGATTTTTGTAGAATCAGACCGTTTTGTTGACGCATCAGAGTTAGGATGGACCCTCATACCTGGTTCTATGACAATCAAGGCGTTGACGGTTACAGCTAATGATTTTGCAGACCATACAACAGGCGTATTGCGCTCATGGCTGTATGACTTGTTCTGCAATGGATTCACTGGTGATTGTATTCTTGTTGCTTGTGCTCCACACAGTACAGGTACTACAGTGATTGTTTACTCAGCTAACGGTACTGACTTCTTCTCAGACCCTGAGATGACACAGCCTGTAACAATCCCTGACGGTAAAGTACCTCAAGCTACAGGTGAGGAAAATCAGTACAGTTATCAGACTGACCCTTCATCAGATGACTTTATTACAGCTATGGAAACCGCTTATAAGTTGATGAAGGCTTACGCATACCACAAAACAGTATGCGCATCACCAACATTGGGACTTGATGCACCATTCATTCTTGATGCTGGAGTAGCCCTCGCTCTTGCAAGACTCTGTGCTAACGATAAGGGATTGCTTTCGTCAGCTCCTTATTTCCCATTCTCAACAACAACACCTGAAACACCTGAGTCAGACCTGCTCTATGCTACCTTGAAATCTAACGGTGCAGATGCCTTTATGTCAGCTCACCAGGATTCAACACGCAATGGAGCATTGTACTCACTCGGCCTTGCCATGAGCACATTGAATGGTTCAGGTACATGCATTGGTAACTCAATGGATATGGCTAAATCAACTTTGATTACATCTTCAGGTCCTGAAGGTACAAACCTTGACAAGGCTATCAGAGATGCATTGAAGGCTCTGAATATTCAGACATTCAAACCTGTAGGTGACAACTCAGGCTCTGTAGCTGCTAAGGGCACATCAACACTTAACGGCGACGTTGTTCAGGCTACATGGATTGTTGCTTATGTAACATACATGACAAAGGTTGGCGTAGCTCAGTTGATTACTGTACCAAACTTCTTGAAGAATCAGGACAACTACAACAGAATTGTTGGAGTTATGATGTCTTATCTTGGTAAATTCGGTAACAATGGTTCTGGTCGTCTTAAGGAACTTACTTCACGTGCTCCTTCATTCGACAATCTTCCTGCAGCTAAGGAAGACGTTATCATTATACCGGATGCTTGGTCTGCAAAATATGTTGACCAGGTTCGTGAAGTACAAATCACCGGAACTTTGTACATAGGAGAATAATATGGCTCAACCGATAATTCGTGGTATTCAGGCCGTTGGTGCCGTAGACATCATTTATGGCTACAATGGTAACGGCGGTAAACTTCAGCTGAATCCTGAAGTAATGAAACTTGGAAATGCTGTAACAACAGAAATCGACACAAATGGTGGTGTTCCTGTAGCAGGTTTCCGTCTCGATGGTGAATTCCTTCGTGCTGTTCAGCAGATTGCTTCTTCTGTACAGGTACCTATTCTTGGTGGTGGTGCCGTTGCTCTTACAAACAACAACCGTTCAGGTTCGTTGAACATCAACTGTACCAAGACATCTACACCTTCTCCTGATGCCTCAAAAGGCGGAGCAGAAGGTGCTATGTACCGTCCGGAAGGTGCTTCAATCGGTCCAAACAGAGATGGTGTTTACGACCTCGTATTTCTTGCACAGGTACAGCAGGGACAGCCAGGTGGAGACTCAGAAGGTGCTACAATCAAGGTTGTTTTCGACTTCTGTGGTCTTACAACTACAATCTCATTCGAAGGATGTACAATCGCTTCTGTAGACCCAATCGGTCTTGCAGGTAACGATGCACCAAACTACAATGTATCAATCAACTACTTGAACTGGACTACTGAAATCAGTAAGACAAAGGGAACAGTAGGTAACGACTTGACAACATTTGTACCAGCTAACTAATGATTCCAGACCATAAGGAGGCAGAATATGGAATTTGGTTCTAAAGAGTATAATAGCATACTCAAAGGTTTTAAGAAAGGCCAGGAATGGCTGAATGATGTAGTAGTAGACATTGAGGATGGAGAAAATGTACTTCCTCCTCTTGTCTTACTACGTGCTTATGAACAGGAGCCTACTATCGATAGTAGCCTGGCATTGGCTGCTCAGATGGTAATGAACAAGCATGTTAAGTTTGTTCGTGGCTCACAGATTCTTCACGAATTTACTTACAACGGGGGAGACCTCAGCGAGAAGTTTGAAAAGGCCCCATACCTTCTTGACCTGTTACTGAAACTTTGTTACGGGTTAATGGTAAAAAAATTAACGCCGCCTTCAGAAGACTCAGAGAAAGAAGAGTAGCGGTAGGTTTAGATTCCACGGCTGAGACCCCGGAACAAGAGGCTGAACGAATTCAGAATGAATTAGCTGCAGCCCAGGCAGCCGGGGATATATCCGCAATATTACATATAATAGCTCAGTCGAGTAGTATGACCACCGAAGACTTTATTAAGAAGACATGCGGTGGTCTTTTATTTATGTACTACGCATACATAGAAAAACTACATGTGAGACCCGTGGATATAGATGATTTTGTAGATGGTTTGTTATATCTTGACGCACGAGGATATATAACAAAGAAGGCAATGGGAGATAAGAATGGCTAGAAGCTACGATGATACACCGGAGTTTTGGACAAGTTATGAAGCCTCTATAAGACGGCAGAAGGCACAGAACAAGTGGTCTGATGAACGTCTCTATAATCTTACTCAAAGTGCATCCTTTAGACAAGCTCATCCACGTCAAGAGATACAAGGTATTCTTGAGAATGAAGTAGAATATCAAAACCGACTTATGAATATAGCCCGAGGAATACGTCCTCGGAACTTAAATAAATTAGAACTTCAGAATGTTCAATATAATGCAAATCCTAATCAAGGATTTTTCCAACGTGCTGAATCCGTACTAGCTCCTAATTACTTATATACATATAATGCAGAGGGTGAACGCAGTGTAGGTCCTCGTCAGTTTGTTTCCCTTGATATTGAAACAGATGACCGTAATAGGCCTATATCTGTAATAGCTCAACGGTACCAGTATGATACGTTTACACATAAGTTTCATTATAATGGTTCGTTCCAGCGCTATTATGAGACAAACCTTAAGGATATTCAAAAAACCCACGGTACTCATAATTTAACACCTGAGAAGTTACGTTTATTAAGACAACAACAGAATGCTACATATAGTCCTCATTATTTTACAGACCCACGGGAAGCCCAGGCATTAAGGGAATTTATAGGTAGTTCTGCAATTGTAGGTCAGAACGTTGTAGCATTCGACTTACCAATCTTGTTTTCAGGTAAATCATTACCCAACAGTGTTATAGATACAGTTATCGCTGCCCGTAATGTTTGGAAAGGTAGGCCAAATGACTTGGACGCTATATTTAAGCGTGTCTTTGGTAAAACGATGGCTGAAGCTAATTTACCTCACCATGATGCGAATTCCGACACAATTGCGACAATGATGATATTTCAGGAGATGGTTAAGTGGAAGGGACCTACAGGTGATGCTATTAGGTATGTTATGCAACATCCTGGTACTCACTTAGGTACTGTAGATGAAATGATAAAGGGTATAAGTCAGGTTGTTAAAGGCGGAACAACATACCAGGACATATACCGTGATTATGATAGAGGAGACTTATATATGTCAGCCAAGAAGATTAGAGTTAGTGCACGTGAGCAGTCCATTGCGGATATGAATGACCTTCATGACCCTCTTAACGATACTGATGCAGAGATATTACGTTCAGCTAATGCAGAACTTGAAGCACGAACAGGTGGTGTACTTATCAACACATCACAAACTGTTGAGGACTTAAAAGCAGCCTATAACAGCTTTGGTTTTTGGAAAAAAGCTTCGTTAGTCAGGGAAATAGCAAACGCGAAGAGTGCAGACGAAGCTAACATGCTTCTCGAAAGTGCGGGGTTTAGTGCTAAGACAGGTGGTACAATTATGTCCCAGGCTAAGCGTTTGCGTAGTATCCGGGAACGTGATGAACTTGCTCGACTTCAAGAGGAAGCTGAACTAAGTAATTGGCGCTCTGCAGCCCGTGACTACAATGAAGAAAATGTAGGTGGTTGGAACAGGGACGATGCCATAGAAAGATTTAGATACCTAAACAGACATGTAAGAAGGGGAAATATATCACAGAGTCAGGCAGACCGTTTGAATATGGAAAACCTAACAGGTTCTTTTGATGACTTGGCAGACGCTACAGATATCGTTATACAGAAAAATCAACAATTGAGGAGTATATTCGAAGCTATTGGTAATATTAGACTTTACGACCCGAATCAATATTTACAGGCTGCTAAACAGCAGTGGAGCGGAATTTCAGGAGCCGCACAAGGTGTTGTTCCTAACATGTTCTTAAATCCTATTAAGAGATTAGGGTCAGCAGCATTTAATTATCAAGAACAGCGTTTAACTGGATGGAATGCAGCTACACGTGTTTGGAATAGCGGCATAGGTACAGCTCTTACAAGTGCAGGTACCATGATAGGAGGTGCTGTAGGAGGACCGGTAGGGGCATTAATTGGTGCAGGAGTCGGAGGTGTTATATCAGGAACATTTAATGCAGGTACCCAGATATTCGGTAATATTAAACAAGCTCAAATGGAGAGCGTTACCCTAGGTATCCAAAATACTCTTAACACGTTGGGGGCTATGATAAGTTGGATATCTACACCATTCCAATTGTTACATAGAGCAGCTAAACTCTTGATAGGTAGTTTCGGTGGATTAAGTCACGCCATCCATAGCCTTATGAAGGGCGGCATTAGTGATATGTCTAATCTCGGTAACCCGCTCACTGAATTAACAGGTGTTAATTATGCTTCTTACGCAGGTACCACAATGATGGACGTGGCTTCACTTTTCAATAAAGGTTCAATGAACAGTGTGTATGAGGACTTTGCTAAACAGCAGAGGGCTTTCTACACTATGGGTCAGGTCAATACACAGAGACTTGTTGCATCCTCATTATTAGGTGTTTACAGTGACGTATATACGCCTTCTACAGATACTGAGGGCACTTACAATAGTATGGTTAATAAGTTGTTAGCAAGCATGCAGGGTCAGTCTGAGGACCAGAAAGCCCGCACTATGTACTTAGCTTCACAGATTGATAGTAATTTACCTTCATTGTTACGTACGGCCAATATGTTAGGTGTTACTGATATTAACCAGTTGACTAACCCTCGTAATAGAGGAATGTATTGGCATACGTTAAATGATAACGAAGAACAGGACTTCCGTTGGACACAATATGAATATAATTCAGCTACAACGCAACTCGGTTACTCAAAGATGCGTATAGCTAATAAGTTATGGACAGCATTCGGTAAAGACTTGTATAACGGTGTTAATGCAGTACTTGATGCCGTAGCAAGTGGTAACTGGAAACAAGCTCTTGATTCTATAGCCGATACATGGCATACATTTAAGGATAAGTTTACTAATGCGTGGGCTAGCATTAAAGCACAGATTTTCGGTAATGGCGATAGCGAAGAAGGTATGAGTGGATGGGGTAAATCATTTAAGATACTTGGACTACAAATAACTAAGGTAGCCTTAGATATAGCTGCTACTATAGTTAGTATATGGGACCAGATAATGAATGCTCTTGCAAGTAAGGCACAAGGTTTAATAGCGTACCTAAGTACTGTGTCTGTCACACCACACTACGACAGGAAGACTAAGTCATTCAGTTTTGAATTCAATAGCATTAATACAGCAGCAGGCTATCAGGAATTACGTAGTAAAAATATCTATGATTATGATTTTAACTCACAGACAGGTGAGGTATATAGTTTAAGAGCAGCTAAGGGAATGGGAGCGTATGCTGCATTAGCCGATATAGTATATGCCGGTAAATCAGCCTACGAAAAGTCGTTTGCTACTCCTGAACAATTATACTGGGATGCATCGCGATATCTCGCAGCAGGTAATAGTATTGACTTATCTGCATATGGTTATAATATACCAGGAGGATTGGTAAGGCATGCTTCTGAGATGGACGCCTTGTTTGATGCACTTGCGCGAGCAGATTCTGAAGGACCAGGATTCAGAGATGTA
The DNA here is from genome assembly GCA_017631585.1 of Bacteroidaceae bacterium. Classification (GTDB taxonomy): domain Bacteria; phylum Bacteroidota; class Bacteroidia; order Bacteroidales; family Bacteroidaceae; genus HGM04593. The sequence goes on along the minus strand of JAGBSZ010000056.1, from coordinate 10,696 downwards.
GCAGCATGGAATCAGGCTAAAGTAGATGGTAGTTGGAAGATTGCAAACTACGCAGATAAAACAGGTATAGCTGCGGGATTGCAAGGATTTACTGAGGGTACTGAGGGTATATTAATGGACGTCATTAATGCCCTTAAAGCTAATGCAGATACCCAAATCAAGCTTCTTATAGAAGCTAAAGACAGTACTGGTAAAACAACACGTACATCATTGATAGGTGAAGATAACAAGGCTGTTATAACTAAGGATATCTTACGACTTGACCAGATGATGGCCGAAGGATATAACCTCGTTGTTCAGAAGATAGGAGGCTAATATGGCATGGACTGAAGAAGAGAAATGGAATATACTCACACAGAATAAGGCGGGACGAGCTGCTCAGGAAGTAGCCATCGTTGAAGTATTGGATAATGTATTAGCCAGTGTTTCTGCAGAGAATAAGTTTGATGTTATGATGATGGCGAACAACTCGGCTTCTATGCAGAAGAACACCCGTGGTACTTATGCTTCCAATACCAATCCGTTAACTCAGGCTTTATACCTTACCGTAACTAGAGCCTCTTCAAATATAAGGTCTATAGCGGGAACACTCGCTACAGTTATAGATAAAGCCCTTGCAGAGCCCAACGTAGCAGGTATTCCTATCAGTGCGGCAAAGATTGAAACGAACCGTGAGATTGAAGTATCAGAGAGCATGGTAATTGTACAATCTACTAAGGAACGTAAGTACTGGACAGATAATGCTGTACCTCGATTAAAGGAATGGAATATCGATGGTTACCTGACTACTACATCTCCGTTAGATTCAGGTTGTTTGATTAAACCTTCATTACAATGGCAGGCTTATTACTTAGACATATGTGCTAAATCCCGACGCCCTGTAATGTTCAAAACTAATAGGGGTGAATTCGTAAAAGTCCAAATAACGAACTTGCATACTAACGAAGAAGCATCGTATAATAATGTTATACAGGTTACAATGTCTCTGAAAGAGTACAACCCGTATATCGTTAACAACCATCCTGAAGAGAATAAAATAGCCATAAGGAACATATCATGAGTACACTATATACATTACCTCTATCATTACCTGATTTAGAGACAACAACTGTTATCAATAATGTTCGCGTAGGGAGTGAGATGGTACAGTTTCGATTCCAGTGGGCTGTAGCATCTGACGAACAATATAATCTCATTATGCGTTATATCAATACCAAGACGCGTAGTGACCCTCTTAATGATAATGGTACATTTACTTATGAATACGATTACTTATCGTATTATTTAGCTCTTAAGGATATGGACAATGATGAATTGAACGCATGGCTCGATACCGACCCTGTGTTACCTAACAGCATTGTTAATTCAGTACGCGCATCCCAGTTGTTAATGCTTAAAAGCCGTATCAAAGAATGTATTGCACTTAAGCCTGTTGTCGACCAGTATAAAGAGGTACTACGATGGCAATTCCAGGCTACCTATAAGGGTCAGATAACTATAGGATTTATAGAACCGGGAGGATGGTATCGTAATCAAGACCCTGATTTATGTTTTCGCTTTGTTTCAGAGTTACCATACATAGGATATAAAGATTTTAATAATGTAACAATCGAATTCGAGGTAGGTAATGAATAATCAGATACTATACGATAAGATTATCAGCGTTACATTATATCGTCCTCCTTATATACAGAATGCTAAATATACAGCCAGTGTCACTATGGGTTATGGAGTTACTCGGGCTGACAACGGAAGAGACCTAAGTGGTAGAGTACCGTTGTCTACCTTCATTGAATTCTATGAAGGTCGTGTTGAGCGCGTGTTCATGGGCTATCGTAAAGATAAGAATGGTGAGGAACGAGCTGTATATAAGATGATACAATCGAGTGGTGTTACTCATTATCTCAACACAGTGGAAGAGATGCAGAAGGGACGCTCAGCTAATGGTACTATATTCAAAACAGGTGATAAGATACGTATTCAATCAGATAACTCTATATGGACAGCAGTCGTTAAAGATGGTATTGAAGGATTAGAGGCTCGTACTAATAGGCCGAATACCACAGGCTCATTTGTCGTTGAATACCCTGCAGAGACCGTAGAGCTTAAGTGTACTGACGAAGGCCTTAAACCTGATATGGCTTTTACAATTAACTTATTACCTGGTCAAAACTGTTATGGAGCAGTACTTAAGGTACGTAACCTGAATCTCGAGAATAAGGATATTCGATTATGGACTCGTATGGTTATTACAGCAGGTTACCGTACGGGTATTACAGCCACTTACACTTGTCCTATATTTACAAGTTATATAGAAGAACCGAACCCTGATGGTATTACCGTGTTTGAAGGAATTACAGTAGGCGTAGCTGAGGGTATCTTAAATAACCGTTATACTGAAATCATCTTCGTACAGGAGAAGATGAAATTAAAAGACCTAGCCATAGGTGTTGCACAAGGAATCGCACCGGGTATTACACTTGAATGTGCTATATCTGATGAGATAATGGATAAAGAAATCAACATTTCAAAACAGACGGTATACGCTCAGGGCGGTGCTGCCATATTAAGTTGGCTACAGACTACCATATCTCAATTTATACAAACTATATCTAAAGATACTCCACAGGGTCAGATGTCTGCATTCATCCAGTTAGTTGATAACAAGTTGCAGATTATAGCACTCAATGGTCCTAACAAGCAACCTGAGGCTGTAGAAAATATTATCAGTCTGGATATGGTTAGTGGTGCTACATTTAATGGTACTGCCTTAACAGTTATTGCCCCTTGGAATCCTGCTTTGCAACCTGGTAACCTATTCTACATGCCTCCTGAGTTTATTAATGGCTCTAAATTACCGAACGTATTGTCGGTCGAAGACTATCGTAATGAAGATAATTTGTATAGAGCTATTACTATATCAGTATCATTCGCCTCTGTAGAAAATACGAACAAGATGGAAGTGTTGGCTATTCCAGCCCAGTGGGCAGGTCAATTACCGTCTGACAGAACTACATCTATGACAGCTGAAATGTTAGCTACGGTATTAAATAAAGATATCACAGCTAAGGATACAATTACTGTAGGCGAGGAAAGCGGTAAAGACACTAAATCTGTTAATAACGTTAAATCAAACGGACCTGCTAAGAAACATATGTTCGATGACAACCAGTCACTTGTAGCTACATGGGGTGCATGGACTAATGTTGAGATAGACGGCTCGATGGACAGCTGCTTGTCTGTGATATTGGAAAATTACTTCTGTCGTTATGCTAACGGACCTCATATGGTAAAGGGTACTAAGGGTACTCAGGACGAATATTCATACTTCCAGGAAAGAAGTTACTTTGAGAACCCACGTAATGAAAAAGCTTTACTACACTGGCAGAGTGACGGTTGTTGGGCTAATGCAATATGGTGGCCACTTACCATGGTAGGTACTTACTGGCATAAGAAAGAAGACCCTTCAGGTAACTGGGATAATATCGACCCTAATAATCCAAACCTCATACATGCGGGTAAATCGTTATACATTCCTGTATGGTCAGGCTCTTGGGAAAGTCAGTTAACAAAGATGAAATTGATTAAAGACATATGGATGTGGGCCTATAGGGAATATGGAAAGATATCTGATTTCAGGGACATGAAGAATATATGGAGAGCTATGTACTATTATTTAGGAGGAACAGATGAACTCGGTTGATACATTACAGGCTCATTTTAAGAATGAGCGTGAAAAGTTTCTCAATATATTAGACTCTATTATTATCCTAGATATAGGTACAATTGAATATGTATCACCTGAAGGACGGGCCACAGCTGTCAGTAGTTCGTTTATCGATAGTAAGCCTATCACATATGCTGATGCTGAAGTAATATACCCAGGTAATAACTATGGATGTCACCAGGCAGCATGTCCTGGAATGGCTTGTTTAATATTTTTACCGAAGTCATGTATGCCTAACGTTAGTGATTTGAAATTACGAGTAGGTGCTACTTCTTATAACAGAGATGGTGTTAAAGTAATGCCTATAGGTAACGGTTCAAACAACAATGTATCTACAGTATTCAGTGAAGGTGGTAACCTCAGTATCCTAGGACAGGAATATTCGATAGTCTATGGAGCTGACAGTGTTACTTTCCAGAGGGAAGATGGTACTACTGCCTTAACAATTGATGGTACAGGGCAGATGTATGTTTCTCGGCAAACTAATACAGGAACACTAAATATTAATATTGAAGACACAGGTGTTACTAAAACATGGCTATCTCAAAACAGAGATGTGTTATGGACCGATACATTGAATCCTGATGGTAGCCGTTCCTTTATTCAGTCTAATCCGAATGATTCGGAAGCCGACCCTCTATTTAGTATGACTATTGGAGCAGATGGTACATTAACAGTAAACACTGCCTCTAATATTAATGTCAGTACAACAGGTGATGCTTCTGTGACAGCTGATGGTAATGTTTCTGTTGACGCAAATCAAATCAATCTTAATGGCGATAGTAAGAGCCTTGTTACCTATGGTGAATTGGATAATGCATTAAGTACGTTCTTACAACAATTAACTACATCCTTGAGTACTACACTTATTGCTGGTAACGGTTCCCCTCAGACATGGACGGATTTTCCTACTAGCATAGATATTAGTAGTGCAGAGGCGTCTACGTTAAAAACCGGTAGTAGTTCATAAACGTACTAAAAGTAACATAGCAAAAAACGTGTAATGGAGATATAATATCAGTATGAGAGACTTAATGGTCATAATACCGGAAAATCCTCGCGAGGCAGGTTGGACACTCGATTTCGATATCGTTGATGGATATCCTAAGCTCGTTCCTTTTGCGCGTAATACACAGGACCAAAGGGCTGCTATTTCTGCCTACACTTTTAAGGGCACTATTCCAGGTAAGCCTAATATAGGAATTGACTGGTCCGGTTTATATGAGAATAATAACAACGAGACACTTGTTAGTATTGATAACTCAATAAAACAGGCTATGCAGGAAAATGCAGCTATTCCGGATGGACCGAATAGTACTTATGTACCTACATACAGTGCTGAAGAAGACGGACATATTAATGTTACTATATATCAGGGGTAATTTATGGTATTATTAGATGGTATTGAATATGAAGTTAAAACACCTGACGAAAATCTCGACGACGTCATTACATATGTAAATGACTATTGTGCTGCTAAAGATATCAAGAATACAGCAGGCGAAGTTATCTACATAGAACCTAATGAAGCGAACCCGCTCTATCAGATGTTTAGAGGATTTGCATACTTAACTACTGTAATGCAGAAGCTTATCTATAGTACAGGTTGTTCAATGTCTATTGCTGAAGCTTCAGAGCGCCAGTTGTTAAATCTCGCAGATATCGCTGGTGTTAAACGAACACAGGCTACACATACAATTATTACAGGTGTCGTGTTCGCCAATCAGGAAGGTACTGGAGCAGTAGATTGTGTTATTACACGTGACATGACTATTACCATTACTATAGCAGGAACTGATGTAGTATTCCATCCGGCCTTTGACTTGACAGTACCTATCGGTGAATCTCGTAACATTGTACTTCGCGCAGAACAGTACGGTTCATATAATATATCTGCTAATACATTAACACAGTTCGATGACCCTGTACCAGGTTTCCGTTCTATGACTACAAGTGCATCGACACCAGGACAGGGACTTGAAACAATAGCTTCATTACGTAATCGTCTTCAAAGACGTGCTGTTGAAGGAACACAGGTTGAACGAGCTGCTACAGCTATTCAGAACCTTGAAGGTGTTTCAATGTGTTCCATTTTCTTTAACTACGACCCTGTAGAACCTCTTCCTGTAACATACGGTAATTCAAGCATCAGCGTTCCTCCTCGTCAGGCTTTATTACTTGTACAGGGAGACAGCGTTGAAGCAAATGCTATAGCTCGTACATTCTACCGTTACTTGTTGTGTAAGACAGCAGGTTCAGATGTACCAGCAGCTCGTACTCAGACATATACAACGCATGCACAGCAGGACTTAACTGTCTATATTGTTCCTCCTGTACAACAGCCTATATACATCAAGGTATATATTCATAATACATTATCATATGAACAGGTAGATGGTATTAAAGATGTTGTTTGTTCATTAGCTGGTTCATTGGTAATTGGTCAACCTATCACATCCGTGGATGTAACAAACATTGTTCGTTCCATATATACTAACTTAGATGTACAGGGTGCAGAGTTATCGCTCACAGACGATGATACAGCATATAGCTATATACAGACTCCTGCAAAAACTGCTATCTTCTATTTCAACGTAGATAACATAGCTATTGTCGAGGTATAATATGATATTACCTGTTCGTTACATGTGGGAACAATTAAATGGTCCTCAGGCATCTGGATTGTCAGATGCATTATTCGAATATTGGAAATCTATATTCGATGATAAGCTTGAATACTTTAATAATATCTCTGTAGCGACTGCTTCCGATATACATCTTACACTTCTCGGTATGTTAGCAGGTCTAGTAAGACCGAATATATCTGAAGCTGACAGAGAATACTTCTACTTTACCGAAAATGCCGAGTCAGGATTCCAACACGGTTTCAGTGATTTAGACGATATGTCTATTGGTGGTAAATTAAGCAAGCTTGATGAAGGTGGCGGTATACATAACGTATCATTGGATGCTGAACACTATCGTGCCTTGTTACGCGCATGGATAAGTGGTGAAGGAGATATTGGTAGTTTACAATTATTAGATGACATATGTTATGAATTAACAAAACTTGACTTAGGTTCCACAGAACCCTTTTATGAGTTCGATTTTATGTATGAGAACATACCTGTTAACCGTGCTCCTGGAGATGTATATCTTGACATGCGTAGTATGGATAACTGGAACAATCCCTTACATATTTACGCAGTGTTACAGGGTATTGCTGATTCAGCATATGCTCCACAGCCTCGTATATTTATATCTATTGGTGCATCTGGTCAGGTATCTACACCTGTGTTCTCTCCTGCTACAGGATTATATAGTGAACCTGTAACAGTTACAATAAGTGTATCGAATCCGTCAAATGCTACTATACATTATACTACTGATGGTAGTACACCAACAGAAGATAGTCCTATATATGCAGGACCTATCACAGTGTCAGAAACTACATTAATTAAAGCTATAGGTATAGCGGACTACTACGGTAATTCTGCCGTAGCTCAGGCTTTATATACAATAGAAAATACAGGTACTATCGATATACATATAGACACGCCAACTGAACCATAATAAATATAGGAGGATGTATTATGAATGCACCTAGAACATTAAACCAGTACGTAGGTACAGACCCTCAGGGCAACGCAATCACAATCGTTGCTTCTGATATGGAAACTGCGTGCAAGGTTTACAAGGGACAGCAGGAAGTTGACCCTGTACAGATGCAGCGCGTAAAACAGAATATTATGTGTGTTCTTCCTGAGAACATCGTAACATTCACGGCAGAAGTTTACTGTGCTACCGCAATCCCTACAGGCTGTTCTGTAACACCAGAACAGTACACAATCATAGCAGGTTCGAAGCTTGTATTCACTGCTATCGAAGGTGAAGGCTTCCAGTTTGCCAAGTGGCTTATCAACGGTGTTGAAGTCACTGACGAGACGGGAGCAGTTGTTACTGATAAGGTAGCATTGCTCACAATTCCATCAGGTAACAATACAGCTGAAATCAAGGCCGTATTTGTTCCGGTATAATAGGAGACTCAAATGTCACAGAAAACATTTAACCTGGTAACTATTATCACTTCTGCTGTATGTGCAGTAGTAGTTGGTGTAGTTCAGTACATTGGTAAGGGCCCTGTACAGGCTATCTGTGATTCAATTCCTCTTGTAGAGGGTTGTATCATCGGTGTTTGTGCAAACTTCACCATTAAAGCTACCAGTGACCTTGCTAAAAAGAAAAGCAAGTAGGCAAAATAATAGCCCTACATCAGTTGGTGTAGGGCTATTATTTTATTCCTTCTGGTCTAACCCAGCGTTGAAGGGTTCCAATTCAGCAGGTGCATGTTTCATAATCAGATTAAGTAACCTACCCTGGTGATTGATTTCATCCTTCTTAATCTCTTCAATTACCGCTTTATCTTCTTCAGAGGCAATTTCCAACAACTTATCGTACGTGTTCGTTGCATCCAGCTCCTCACGTAACGCGTCTCTTAATTTAATTAAGTAACAATCGTTCATTTAAGTAACTCCCTTATGTCTTTGTAATAATCCACTAGGTCCGTAGGTACCTTGTTTGCTCCCCATATAGCCTGATGACAGATACGAACAATTCCATCATCATAACAAGCTAGAGTCATTGTTGTTACCCCGCGAGCAGCTACGTCATGCAACCAAGCCTGTTGTCCAGGGCGCCAAGGTATCTCCAGGATACGTTTGTTAGAACAGGTACTATGGATTCGTTTTAATTCAATCCACATAGGTGTTCCTTTAGTAATGACGAATAGGTCAGGAATACCTTTGCCTGTCTCACCGCTTTCGATGCGTTGTACAAAGATTCCTTTCGCACGCATTGCGATGCATAAGGCTTTACTGAACGCTGCTTCGTTGCGGTAGGATAACATTATACAAACTCCTCTTCACGAAGGAATTTTAAGATGTCTCCAAAGTCATTGAAATACATACTTCCAAACTGTGGCATCAGGTTGTAATCCCAGTAATCGTGGTCATTGAACAATATTACTGTCTTCTGACAACCTGACATAAAGCCCATTTCCCAAAGCATTCCTTCTGAAGGCCCACGTAGGCTCATCATATCACCTGCACATGCAATACAGATGTCTGCTTCCTTACAGGCCTTCAAATCAAGTTCATAGAAATGTTTACGTGTTGCTACAACATCTCCGTGAAACTTTCCAAGTTCTTCTTCCCATATACCATGTTCCTGTGGAACATATACGATATGTCCTTCAGCTCTTAACCTCTGAACATATTTCGCATTACGCTGTCTGTCGCTCTCGTCATGAAGCGGAGCGGCCCAATAAATCTTGCTCATCTACCAAATCCTCACCATAGTCTTCGTTCTCATCATAAGTCCAGTCCTTATCTGGTAACTCATAATCCCCTTCCTCTATCATATCTTCACTTTCTTCTACAGCTACTGCACCATTCACTGCTTCAAGAAAGTAGATATAAAACCATCTTGCCAACCTGTCAATAGGTCTATTAATAGCACCTATCTGTTTAACGTGTACTAACATTAATAAACAGGGTCTCCTGTACCCTCTGCAACGGCATCAACCTGTTCCTGAACAGAACTTTTCGAATCAGCCAACAGTGTTACCTTACTAACAGTAAGTGTCCACTGCTGATGTTTAACACCATCGCTGCCTGTCCATGACGTGTCTTCAAGCTCTCCGGTTACAGCAATCTGCTTTCCCTTAACAAGGTACTGTTTGATGCCTTCGCCTGCTTTACCCCACATCTGACAGTTAAAGAAGTTTGTTTTCTCGTACTGCCCAAAACCTGTGTTATTGGCAATACCCCATTTAACAATTGATGTGTTCTTTGCACCTACTACTGTAAGCTCCGCATCTCTTGTTACTCTACCGATGAATGTACATACATTTAAGTCACTCATTCTGATACCTCCACTAATTTATTCATATACCATTGAGCCTTCTTCAGGTCTTCAATACCATTTTTCTTTTCTGAACGGCACAAGTATTTAATTATGTTACCTTTCAGAAACCCGATAAACTGTTCGGGCGACATCCACGCCTGTAATACCTTAATACATTCATAAGGCGAATCTGAGTTATAATGCTCAGGATGATTAACTACATCTGACAATTTGTCCTCCTTCAATCCATTTTTCAGTACGTCCACGCGCACCACAATTCCAACACTTGATGTACTTTTCAGTATTAAGTGTAGCACCTGGTACATTCATAAATTGATGACACGACGGACATCTACATGCATAGATACGTTTTTCATCAAAGCGGTTCTTCTGTTCGTACATTCCAGTCTCCTTGTGGCTATACCCACTTCTGCTCAAATGCTTCCCAGTTCTCCATTGTACAATGACCCCAGTCTGGTCCGATTTCCGTATCTACACCTAAAGGTATTTTCAATGGATAAGCATTAGCCATACATTCCTTCAACTTGAGACAAGCTTCATATCCTTCTCTTGTATCCGGAATACTGAATACAACTTCATCGTGTACTTGAGCGTGTAATTTAAGTACGTTAAATACGCCTGCATCCCAGGCATCTACTAAACCTTTCTTTAACAAGTCAGCCGCAGAACCTTGTATGCGGTAATTAACGAGTTTATACGAGCCACCATCCAATGGCATTCTTTGTCGTCTACCACTCAGTGTTCGAACGTAACCCCGGCGCTCACCTGTTGTCATAATAGCACGGCCTGTTGTATCTACAAACGGTATCTTACGTTTATATTCTTTCATCAACGAGTCGGCTAATGGAAATAAGTTATCAGCATCAACACCTGGATGTGCTTTTAACAAAGGACGTTTGAAGCGTTGAGCAAACGAACGTGCTCCCATACAATACAATGAACCGAAGTTCAGGTTCTTTGTAATATGGCGCATCTCTTTATCCTTATCCTTATCACCTGTAACCCATCCCATCATTTCCTGAACCATCTGATGGTAATCAACGT
>JAGBSZ010000055.1 GCA_017631585.1 Bacteroidaceae bacterium | reverse complement strand
CAGAGAAGCGGTCTGCTCAAGCTACTTTGCCAGCGCCTCGACAGGACTGTTTGTTTTCACGCCCCGCAGCTCGTACGCGCAGGCGGGGCACACGGTAGTGAAAGATTTCAGCAGTTCTCCGCAGTTCGGGCATTTATGTAATTCCCCGTCATAAACAGTCTTTCTTTGCACTCTGGGGTCTTCCTTGACCGGTTCCACTCTTGGCGGTTTAGCTGGTTCACTAACCGGCGCAGGTCCGGCGGGCTGCTGCGCTACTGCTTCACCGCAATTTTTGCAAAAGCGGGCGCCAGCATCCAATTTGGTTCCACAATAAGAACAGAAGCGTGCCGCTTTTGGAGTTGTTGCAGAATTATAGGTATCCATTTGTAGTTCCTCCAACATAAAACTTGACATCAGAAGTCGCATTCTTCTTTTACTGCATCGCAAATATCGCCAATATTACAATCCAGGTACTCACATATACGTAGTAACACAGAGAGGGCAACCTCCTCGTTCCTACGCATTTTTGTCATAGTACCGGTAGCGATATTCAAGTCTTTTCTCAGCGTAGCAGGAGAAACTTCTTTCTCGATGAGCAATATCCACAGCTTTTTATAGCTGATTTTCATACCACGCCCTCCTATACAATGTTCATTATACTCATTACTCCACAAAAAATCAATGCTTTTAGCGAAATTCTTGATATTTTTCGCAACTTCTTGCGGAATTGTGTCAATTCCATGCGTAAGGAGGGTGGTTGGCAGAGCATAATTTCCTCTGCCACACCTCCAATATTATCCTAAGGAATCAACTACAGTAATAATTTTTTGGATTTCTCTTTGCGGATTTTTCCACCAGTTCGTGCTCCAAATTCTATGGATTCTCCATCCGCGAGATTCGAGATACTTTTGCCTGTGATAATCGCGCTCTCTTGCGGACTTGGAACTGTGATACAATTTGCCATCGCACTCAATGCCAAGGATATACTTTCCGTTTTTTCTGATGGCCAAATCTATGCTATAACCACCAATGCCGATTTGAGTATCAACATCATAGCCTTCAGCTTTTAATGCATCGTAAACCTGATTCTCAAAATCACTATCAAACGATACATTGTGGGCAGCGGTGGAATCATCGCCAAACGACTGGAGTATCTGCTTGGCCGCCTCCTTATCGCCGGTACTAACCGCGAAGGAATATTCAAGATACTTCTTCAAGTAGCGAGGTCCATCGTTCTTCGTGTCTTCAACCTGAAGTTCTGCGGGGTCAAAGGAAGTGACGATGTGTATCTTCTTCTTTGCCCGGCTAATTGCCACATTCAGACGGTTTTCACCGCCTTTTTGGTTGAGCCAGCCGAAATTACGAATCAGACGACCGTTTTCATTTTTAGCGTAGCCAATAGAGAAGATGATTACATCACGCTCGTCGCCCTGGACACTTTCAATGTTCTTTACGAACAGACCGATGTCCTCACCGTCTTTCTTTCGCGACAGTTCAGTACGAATAGCGGTGGCAAACTCTGGGTTTTTAGCACACTCCTCGTCAATTAGGTCGTCAATCAAATCACGCTGACTGCTGTTAAATGTGATAATGCCGACTGTTTCGTTTTCTTTTCTTTCTGCAAAAAAGCTTTTCAGTAAATCAACAATGTACTTCGCTTCTTCCACGTTGGAACGATTGCGCCACATAGCATTTTCCATCTTATGTACTTCGATAGGAGGACGCTCCGGTGGCGTTGCGTTTGGTGATACATAGAGACGCCCCTTGTAGAAGGCATGATTCGAGAATGCAATCAGCTCTTCGTACTTTGACCGGTAATGGAAGTTAAGAAGAACGTCGCTATATTTGAAGCGAGCCAAATCGAGCAGGCTTTCTTCTTCCAGAGCTGCAGTTATCTCAATATCCTCTGGCAAATCATCCGTGTCCATTTCGATACGGCCGGCACCCAAATTGGACGGACGAAGCTGCTTATGGTCACCGGCAACGATAACCTTTTTGGCTCGGAGAATTGACGGCACACCCTTTTCTACATACATCTGAGAAGCTTCGTCAAATACAACCAAATCAAAAATACCGGTCTGCAGCGGGATGATTTCGGACACAACTTCCGGAGTCAAAAGCCAAATCTTTACGCTCTTGAAAAGTTCGAAGTTGAACTTATTTATGAACTTGTTCACGCTCCACTTCCGTTTGCCTTCTAATGCTCTAAGGATTTCGTTGTGGCGTTTCGAAATTGTAAAATTATGCATCCCTTCCGCTAAGAGCATCTGCAGACGTTTGCGGGAGAGCTTTTGCTTATTGGCAATGGCCTCACTCAAAGAGCGTATTATAGTATCGAAATTCTCAATATCCTGGAACAACGAACGATGATTTGCTTCAAAACGACCGATATGTTCATACAGCAATTCATTATGCAGCTCGCTGTTGACTTCGGTTGCTTCTTTCTGTATTGACTTGCGAATATTGACCAAAGAGTGAATATATAGTCTCTCCGGCTCGGTAAGGGTTGCGTATAGTGGCTTTAGCTCTTGATAGGTAATATAGCTATCCACACTTTCAATTACGCCATCAATGTTGTTCAGCAACAGAGCTATCATCTCTTTTGTGCTGCTACTGAAATATTCACTTAGTACTTGTTTAATTTCAGCCGTCACCTTACCCCTTGTAAACAAGCGAGCAAAGAAGTTTTTCCCTTTCCACTCCAAAACGGCATTTTTCAGGGCGTTGAGCTTTTCGGAAAAACCTAAGGTTTCATACTCGCTCATATTACTACGAATGGTGTAAAGCCACGGATATGCAGTAATAATATCTATATGCTTTTCCAGATTGCCACACAGAACGGAGTCGGCGAACAGCTGATAAATCCGCTCCAATTCAGCATACTGAATATTGAGCAGCCGCGCATCTCGGAGCTGGATGATATTGTTGACCTGGGCTCTATCTCTGCCATCTGACAAGTCATATCGTCTGTTCTGAAGATACAGTTTGTATGGTTCAATACCGAAGTCGTTGGGCCTATACAATTTATCCGCTATAATTTCGAGGCGTTTTACCAATGCATCAATCTTTTCGGAGAGGAAATCCAAGCTCATTTTTTCTTCGGAAGTATCGCCCAAATGAACCATCTTGGAAAGTTGCTGATAAAAAGCATTCTTATTGCCAACATCATCTATAAGCAAGGCATACTGTGACAGTTCTCCCAGACGAGAATAAACTACATCCAATGCGGTTTTCTTTTCGGAAACCATCAAAACAGTTTTTCCTGCGCTTACGAACTCAGAAATCAAGCTTGTAATAACCTGAGATTTGCCTGTGCCGGGAGGACCCTGGACAACAAGTTCATTGCAACTGTTGATTGCTGACAAAACCGCTTCCTGCGAACTGTTTAGCTCATTGATATACACAAGGTTCTTCTCGGAAATTGACAGCGGAACATTGTTATCGCTGGACTCCTCGCCGCTATAGGAATCGGAATAATAGTCGATTTCATCGCTGTTCAATAACAGGTCATTTAGCAAGGAGTTAATCTCATTATTTCTTAAAATGTCATCGAAATCTTTTTGGATAGAACTTGAGCAAATCGGAAACTTACCGAGAACTGCGCAAGGCTCGAGGTGCAGCTCACCGCTCTTAAAGTGAGGAAATTCGTCGGCCTTGTATTCACGGAATTTAAGCAACTCAGTTTGTTCCTTAACGATGCGCATCTCGTTGCCCGTGTAAAAATCCAAAACAGTACTCAAAAAGTTACTTTCGCTGACGGTTTCAATTACATCTGCCGCCAACGGCTTAGATATATTGTTGAACTTAAAATACGCGAGAACCAATGTGTTGTTGTATATCACGTCTCTGGACTCGTCTAACGACAGTCTGATGCACGTTGCGGTTTTTTCAGCAGTTACAGGAAAAAGAGCCAAAGGTGCTCTAACATCGAAGTTCTCGCCAGGTATTCTACCAATTACATAAGGATAGCCGATGTAAAGGTCGTTTTGGCCTTTGTCTCTCAAATCCTTGTTGATTTCTCTAAGGAGCTGAGTCACCCTCTTAAAACGATGCAGCTCCTGGTCAAAGTCACTTCTGCCAGGCTCACTAATATTCGCAAGAGTAATTGCGGGTACTTTGCCAAACAAAAGATTAAACAAGTAGTGAGAACCTACTTCGAACATATCAAACGCATACTTGTTGGACATTTTGGGCATATACAGCAAGCGATTTCTGCGATTGATGCTCACAAGTTTCTTTTCGAGCTCTTTTATAGTTTCTGCAGCTGAAGAGCTCATATTTATCTTTTTCTCAGTCTGGACTTCGGTGTGCTTCAAAATGACCGCGAGGAATTCTTCACCGTAATTTTCAATGAAAGTCTTTCCGATACCCGAAACACTTTGAAAGTCAGTTAATTTCTTGGGGCAAAGTTCGGCGATTTCATATAAAGCATTATCCGTACAAACAGTGGGCGCTCTACCCTGAACCTGTCTTTCCCGGTCTTTTATTCTTTGCCGCAGGCGGTATAGGTCATTATATAGCAGCTGATTCATCGCCTTATTCACTCTCTTTTCTTTTCGACTTTTTTCGACAATTTTGCTTGTGTATAAATTTTTGCCTCTTTTTAGGCTTGTGTATAAGAAATCGACTTACTGGAGGTTGGCTACATAAACCTTCAGCTTGACAATTCTGTCCTCTGTATCAATACCAGCACTATTCTGAGCAATATCCAATGTATCCACAACGGAGTCGTCCTCACTCTTGTGCACAACGTAAGCCGCATTTTCGCAGGTGATGTAGGAATCCGTATACACCAGCCGTTGTCCCATGGAATCCCGGGATAAATGAGCATCATCAGCTTCTTTGAGGTAAGGCATATATGTGTTTTGCGACCATTGTGTTTTGGTCTGCATAACAGAGAACAGATACGGTTTCGTTTCTGCTTCGGTATTGCTCAACTTGCCATAACTGCCGGGACGGAATACGGAATACTTGATGTAGTAGTAATTCCAAGGATACTCGCTTGCTGCTTCGCAGCTGGAAGTATAAGCGTTGATGATGTCAACCAAAATATCGTCGCTGAATGTCGCATTGGTCATCAGCAACTGCACCAGGATATTCTTAGTGTTGTCAAATCCAGCATTAGCGCTCTTGTGGAACAGTTCATTCCATGCCAGCTGCATATTCTTGGATGCGTACTGATAACGCCATTTATTTCTCTCCTGCTGGCCATAGTTGCCAATGCTCATAAGAGCACAGTCAATCTTATCCCAGGAGCAGGAAAAGAGCGAGGCAAACCGTTCACCCAATGTCAAGTTCTCAAGACCGACAATGCTAATCTGACCCCTGAGCATTTCGTGGTCTTCCAGCCCAAACAGTGCATCAGCAGATTCAGGATGTGCTGAGAGAAACGCAATCTTCTCTTGCTCTTCTTGGATTTGGTTTACATTGAAGTTGTTCTCAATGGATGTATCAATATTACCGGTGAGAATGATGGCATCGACAGCCTGTAGAATTGCAGGGATTCGGTTTCTATCAAGTCTGTCACTGACCTCGTCTTCTGAATTCTGTATTAAATTATTTACAATGCGAATTCTTCTTACAAAATCAATGTAGGCAACATCCTGTTGATGCTGCAAATAGGTGGTAATCGCATACAGCAGCACAATACGGTTCAAGGGGAACTGACGCAGCCGGCCGGATTTATCAGAATATGCGTGAATGCAATCTTCGAAAATGTCCAACTTATGCTTGGAATCCACAATGATTTTTCCGGGCTCATGAGTATGACTCATAAAAGAAGCCAGGAAGCTCGTTGGGTTAGCATAGCCGCTAATATTACACCAGCAGTTGAAGAAAGATTCCAGAGTTGCGATATTTGCCGGGGTATTATCGTCCTGGGCAGAGAAATACAAACGCAGCAGGTCAAACACATCGCTGCTATAACTCTGGGGAGACTTACCATTGCGGTAGCAGATAATATCACAAATGAACTTGAAGTAACGCAAGAATTCATCGTCAATGATGTTGTCGTCTGCGTCACCGGAACTGCCGTTACGGTAATTCCAGAGCAGGTCAGTCCACGCCTTGTCAATACTGGCGACAATCCGGTCTGCTACCTTAGTACCGTTCTTTTCGTCGAGCGTCCGGATTTCTCTTTCCAGCTCAGCCTTGAAATGCTCAAAAAGGGTCAGCGGCTTGCCACGGGAGTTCATTTTGATATACAGCTCGTCTGTAAGTCCCATGTCCTTAATGGGCAGAAAATAGAAGGTAATAGCATGGTTCTCCAAACGGCTCCAAATATCAGGAACATCCTTGAAACGATTGTCAATGGCGTCCAACATCACCAGCATAGAACTGATAGTGGGGTCCTTTTTCCAATCCAACGGAAACCATGCCTGATTGATAATCTCATCAGAGAGTTTTACCTGAAAAGAAGGAATGAATTTCACCAGCTCAGCGCAAAAATATCTTGCGCTGTATCTTGTTTCATAGCTGAACTTCCCCAAGAAGGCATACTTCTCCGCAGAGATATTCTCTTTCTTAGCAGCATACCAGTGTAGCAGGAACAGAGTGGTCAATCGCTGCTGACCATCCAAAGGTGTCATCGTTCCCTTGCTGTCAATGTCGCCGTATACGAAATCCAAGGTAATCGGCTCACCAACAATTGCGCCATACAGTGCATCGAGGAAGCGGCTTCTTACTCTGTTGACATCGGCATCTTGACGGCCTTGTGCATAATCGCGCTGAATCAGAGGAATTGCAATCTTTTTCAGTTGGACCTTTTCTTCGCCATCCATAAACTCGGTTTCAAAAATATCCATAAACGAGTGCAGTGTTGTACTCATTGTGCATCCTCCTTTTCTAAAGCGATGGGGTCATCCAGGTAATCCGCCAGAACCGTATTGATAGCATTCACATAGGCAATCCGGTCTGCCTGACCCCAGAAGTGAAGCTGGTTATGTTCCGAGGGCGTGTAATATTTAAGGAATACCATTTTTGTGCAGAACGGGATGTACTGGCCCTTCTTATCCATGTCTACGATGACATTTCTCTTAACATCAAAAGTAGAATTATTAAGTGCAGCATTGTCGGCAGTATTCAGCAGTGCAAGGTTAGCAATAGAATGCAGATATTCTGTATTGCCGGAAACCGAAAGCAGCGCCAGCACTTTCTGCTGGATAGCCTCAAATTCTGTACGCTCCAACTTAACCTTATCTACGGCTGCCTGCATCTCCAGTACCAGGTCATCGTGGCCGGCACCAACACTTTTCACAGAAGGAATATGTAAAGCGAGCCATTCCTTCCATACTTCCTGCGTGCGCATACCTTCAGACTGCTGTGCGTGAATGTGTTCCAGGCTCCAAGAAACCTTACTTCCTCTGTTGTACTTAAACTTATCAAAGGGGAACCACTGGGTATGTTCGCCGTTTTGTCTGACGGATTCCACATTAAACAGAAGCAACAAAGTGCTGATTCTCTTGTATTCCAGAGGTTTTTCGTAGCTCAGCTCAGAGTAGTTGCCGGAAATGGCAATACTCTTTTTGATAAAGCCATTCAAGGCTGCGTTAAACGCATCCTTAGTTTGATTCTCAGATATCTTAAAAATCTGATGTAGCGTCAAAGTGTTGGAGGCGATAAGATAGCCGATTTTATGATACAGTTCGTGATTCTCGAACCAGTCCTTCAAAATAAGGAAGGTCTGCTGGATTTTTCTCCAAATCTCGTCCAGAGACTTTTCTTTACGCATTTCATCGAATTTAAAGAAGGTATAATACTTCTCTCGGCTCGAATCTTGCTTTCCGGAAATCAAATCCAAGACCAGGTCAATACGGGTCTGATACTGCCCCTTAACGCTGTTCGTTAGGAAATACCACAAAGCATCGTTGTGCAGCTCCTTTTCAATATTGTCCCACTGCAAGGAAATCTCTTCCTGTTTTTCACGGTCCATGTGCTCAGAGTTGTCACGGCTCAGGAACATCGCCTTGACGAGTTCAGCACTGGTTAGGGGGATTTT
>JAGBSZ010000054.1 GCA_017631585.1 Bacteroidaceae bacterium | reverse complement strand
TGAGTATTAGAGAAACTCTTGATAGGCATGGGATAAATTATAAGGATTTATAATGAAAATCGTATCTCTTTTTGCAGGATGTGGAGGACTTGACTGGGGGTTTAAGAAAGCCGGTTTTGATATTATCTGGGCAAATGAATATGATAAAACAATACATGCGACCTACAGATATAATCATCCAAATACAATATTGAATGTATCAGACATACGAACTCTTTCTGTAGATGATATTCCCGATTGTGATGGTATTATCGGCGGTCCACCTTGTCAAGCATGGAGTGAGGGTGGAAAAGGTTTGGGATTAAATGATGAACGTGGTAAATTATTCCTGGACTATATTCGTATAGTAAAAGAAAAACAGCCGAAATTCTTTTTAATTGAGAATGTAAAAGGAATTCTTGATAATAAACATAAGAACTCTTTTGATTATTTCATAAACTTGCTTGTTGATTCAGGTTACCACGTAACGTATAAATTATTAAACTCTATAAACTATAGAATACCACAAGAACGCTACAGAATCTTTTTTGTAGGTATAAGAAGTGATATTAATTGTTGTTTTCATTTTCCAGACCCGCTATGTGAGAAATCTATAACACTTCGTCAAGCTATTGGAGATATTGTTGATGTTCCACGTAGTTATGACGATGGTGAAAAAGTTGATAATATAAATACAATTCGTTCAAATCATGATATATATGTAGGAGGATATGATGCAAAGTATATGTCTCGTAATAGGGTTCGTTTATGGGATGAACTTTCGTTTACAATTCAGGCACAGGCAAAGAATATACCAATCCACCCACAAGCTCCTAGAATGATATATGTGTCACCTAATAAGAGGGAATTTGCTGTTGGATACGAACATTTGTATCGTAGATTGAGCGTGAGAGAATGTGCAAGAATTCAAACATTTCCTGATAATTTTAAATTTATATATTCCGATGTGAAAGTGGGGTATAAGATGGTCGGTAATGCAGTTCCGCCTCGTATGGCTTATTTTATTGCACTTCAAATTAAAAAAGCATTTACGGATACGCATTGTAAATACGATTAAAAAGAAATGATTTTAAGGAATGTGGTTGAAACAAATCGAAAATCCAAATCTATTTACGAATTTTATTTGTAACTTCGCGGAATATTTGAAAAAAGGAAATAAAAACATTATGGGCAAGATAATACTTACAGGTGACCGTCCTACAGGTCGCCTTCATTTGGGACATTATGTAGGTTCATTACGTCGTCGCGTGGAGTTGCAGAACTCGGGGCTTTTCGACAAGATATTCATCATGATTGCCGATGCACAGGCTTTGACAGATAATGCCGACAACCCAGAGAAGGTGCGTCAGAACATCATTGAGGTGGCTCTTGACTATCTGTCAGTGGGTATCGACCCGTCAAAGTGTACTATATTCATCCAGTCACAGGTGGCAGAGCTTTGCGAGCTGGCGTTCTATTATATGAACCTTGTAACAGTGTCGCGCCTGCAGCGTAACCCCACTGTAAAGACCGAGATTCAGATGCGTAACTTCGAGACAAGCATCCCCGTAGGTTTCTTTACATACCCCATCAGTCAGGCATCGGACATCACAGCATTCCGTGCTACAACTGTTCCTGCCGGCGAGGACCAGCAGCCAATGATTGAGCAGGCGCGTGAGATTGCGCGTCGTTTCAACGGCATATACGGCGAAACACTTGTAGAGCCGGAGATTCTTCTTCCCGACAACGCGGCATGTCTCCGCTTGCCCGGTACAGACGGCAAGGCAAAGATGAGCAAGTCGCTCGGAAACTGCATATATCTGTCCGACACTGCGGAGGAACTTCGTCAGCATGTTATGGGCATGTACACCGACCCTGAACATCTGCGTGTGCAGGACCCGGGCAAGGTTGAGGGTAACACCGTGTTCACCTATCTTGATGCATTCTGCCGTCCCGAACATTTTGAAAAGTATCTTCCTGAATATCCTAACCTCGACGAGCTTAAGGCTCACTACCGCCGTGGTGGCTTGGGCGATGTTAAGGTGAAGCGATTCCTCATTGCCATTCTCGAAGAGGAACTTGCTCCTATCCGCGAGCGCCGCAAGGAGTGGGAGGCTAAGATACCCGAGGTATATGCTCTGTTGAAGAAAGGTTGCGACGAGGCACGTGCCGTAGCTGCCGATACTCTTGCCGACGTGCGTCGTGCAATGAAAATCAACTACTTTGAGGATGTTGAGTTGATTGAGGAGCAGGCACGTAAGTTTGCGCAGAAGTAAGATTTTTGATATAGTAATTGGGCGGCTAAAATCACTTTTTAGCCGCCCAATTACTATATATGTTTATGCTCTACTTTGTAACGGTTTCGTATATTGTGTTACTGTATGGACTAAAGTCTAATCTTATTTTTATGCCGGGTTTAATTTTATCGTTTTGATAAAGTAGTCCCTGCATGAAAAGCTCTGAAATATAAGATTGCATTTTTTTATTGCAGTAATTTATATGATTATTACAACGTTCTACTAACTCTTTGTTATCAGGTTGTTTCTGTTTTATTTCCTTAAAAAGTTCTGCAAGAACATAATAATATGCATATTCTTTACCCGGTAAGTCACTATTTTTTCCATTATTGATAATGTCATCGCATATTTTATCTCCTCCTTGGTAATATACAAGGTATTCAAGATAAGAAGCATATAAATCGTCGGGTTTTATCATTTTCATTTTATCGACATAAGACATGGCTATTTCTGTATTTTTATTACAATATTCTACAACTAGTATATGATATATTTGGTGTTTATATTTGTTGTCCAGAGTCGAGTCGTTTTCAACCTCTTTAGGAAAGTATTTTGCAAGTTCTTTTAATGAGTTATCAAAATATATTCGGTTATTTTTACCCAAACGTTCGGATACGTATAGTATCCTTTTTTCTGTTTCATACGAATAAGTTATCTTATCTTTATTATTTCTGATACCCATTAGTAATCGGAGATAGTGTCCAGAATTTTTTATGTCTATTTTATAGGGATCAGTATTTCTTAATCTATTAATTTCTTGAAGCGAACGGGTAAATATCTTATTTTTTTCATTTGGTGTTCGAGCATTTTTATGTTTTTCGTGTAGCCATCCAAGATATTTGACAGGGTCCTTTATGCTCTGACCTTCTGCCCATTCCATGGCTTGCGACATCTCTTGATACTTTTGGTTGTTATACACCTTAACCTTAAAAGGGTCGTCAGGGTCGTATAAAATATCTTCCATTCGCTTAGTTGCCAATTCGTTGTCTCTTCTTATGTGTGACAAAATAGAATCCTCATTAATATTTGTCTCATATTTAGCCTTTGTTCCTATAACCATAGCTATATATAGGAAGTCGTCAATATCTATATTTGTATCAGACGAGTGTAATATATCCATGTATTTTGAATATATATAATTTGCATGCACACTGTCTTCGTTATGGAATTTGTTGGTCCATTGGCTTAAATTCAATTTGGTATTTGAATTGTATATTGAATCCCAAGCCGTAAGCTGTCTGTAAAAATTCAATTGGGTACTTCTAAGTTTGGCTACAGAAAGGGTATCCTTGCTTTTTGTTTTATCAATCTGCGCATTGAGTTTATCCACATTGAGGGCGGCAATATCGTATAGTTCCATAATCTCGTCACGATGTTCCGATATTCTGTCGTATCTGGAATTCAATGTATCTGTTTTTATTCTTGATAAAATGATTTCCAAACCATTTATATACATATCAATGCCTCTATCCTCTGTGCTGTTGAAGGCTGTTTTCCAATAGTCATAAGCCAAATGCTTGTTATTACCATCTTCACGGAGCATGCTCTTGTACAAAGCCTTGAAGCGATACGCATCTTTGGGTGAACGTTCTTGCACCTGGAAGTATTTCCACTTATTTTTTTGCTCAGTGGTGTTGTGTTGCAAACTGTCAGGAGTGGCAATTTCTTTATTTAAACTATCCGGCATTGCAATAATGCTGTCGGTGATGTTGGTAAATATATATCTATGGTCAATAGAGGTTGCCACAGCATGGTAACCCATTGAATAAAAGAGCAGTGCAAGGAGTGTATAAAATCTCATTATAGCAAAATTATCAGTTATCTTATCTTGTAGCTTAGTCCGAGTTCCATGTCAATGACGCGGATAGGGTTATAATCGAGGTGTTCTGCCGACAAAAAGGCGTTTCGATGTATTTTAACACCTAATTCACCAAAAACACCCAAATGTCCGGTTATCGAATATCTGCAATTTGCCGCTACATGTATTCCAATTAATGGTTTTTGTGGTGTTGCCGCATCCATATTTATTGTACTGCCCGGCAGTGTCAGTTCACCCTTGTTTATTTTTGTACCGGTCTTAATATGCTTTGATATAACCATACCTGTATATAACGCCATATTCCATTTGCGATAGGTGTTGTAACCATGTATCATGTTTGATATATCAAATTTTAAATCAAACATACCATTAATTACATTGTATTTTACCTTCCACAAACCTTCATAATAGAATATATTGTTCTCAATGGTCTCTGTATAGTCTCTTATCAAGTTGAATTTGTGAGTGGAGTAGTCTGCTTTTGCACGGATACCGAAATATTTGAATGGCTGGTATTCGACTGCCAGAGCCCCAATGGTGTTAAACGTGTTATCCCCTTTATAGTATCCTCGTTCCAGGACGTAGTTGTTGCCGAATGATACTGAAACGTCTAACGAGTGTGGGAATCTCAAATCCTCTGAAATGTCAGTTTCATCTGCAGTCTCATAATCTGTCTTGCGTTTCAGTCCGAACTCAAGTCCAATGGCAAGATTGAATTTCTTGTCAGTATATTTTCTCTCGATATATTCATAAGGCTCTTTATAAGGAACATCGAAATTCACAAACGTAATACGAGGTGATAAATATATAGCCTTGTTTTCGGGCAACAGCCATTTTATTTTTATGGCACTTGTCAAACCTCCATAGTAACATGATATCTGTTCTATTGTGTTGCTGTATTTCCACTGGAAACCATATTCGTAGCCGGCAGACCAATCCAATGAGAACATTTTTCTTGAATTGCTTTTTTCAGGCAACGTCAAAATGTTTGTTACAAATTCAGCGCATCCAAAGAAATATTGTGTTTTTGCCATGAATCTATATTCAGGATGTCCGGCATTTATATCAGCGGGAGTCTTATATTCGCCCCATGTGCTGTTTGAATAGCCGGTTGAAAATTGCAGAGCGAATCTGCGGTCAAGCCATAAACCGTATCCCAAAGCAAAATAGTGACCGATAGTATTTGAAAAACCTATGTTTGAGTGTAGGGCTTGTGGACCGGTTTCAAAAAACATATAGTTTCTGTAGGGCAATGAATCACCTATCGAGATGTTCTTGTTCAACTCATCCTTGAATGTATATATCAATGACATGCCAATACCGTAAGAGTCGTTGTATCCGTATGAAGATTTACCTTTTTCCAATCCGCTGTATCCTTCGGACGATATGCATGCGTATGGCTCTATTGCCATGTGCATTCTGTCACACAATCTTAATGTACCTCTTATTCCGAACATTCCATAAACAGAACCGTATTCTTTTCTTATAAGTTTGGACTTCTGATAACCTATTCCGGCTGTTGTTGAAATGTCGAATATTCTTTTGGGGTTATAATTCAAGAAACATCGGGTAAGATAAAAATGGTGATTCAGTTGCACACCATATCTTTTAAGGATAATGTCGCTATTGTTTATGCTGTTTTCTCCGGTTCTGAATGCGAGGCTGAGCGAATGACTTTTTGATATATCCTTGCCTATCAAAAATGTATATACAGGTGCCGAACCATATTCATTATCCTCTCTTCTACTTATTTTTTCAACACTGATACCTGCTCCAAAGTATAAATGAGAAAGAAAATCGGAATTGGAAAATTCTTCATCAGGAATGCGGTAACGTCTCTGAAAAGCTACAACACGAGCATCTTTTCCATAATTCTCAGCTCTGTATATCTTTTTGCTTACTTCAGAGGTGGTAACACTGTCGCTTATATGTGTAGTTTTATCATTAATATACGAAACAGCTCCAATAGCCTGTGTCGAGACTATCAGAAGTGTAAATAATATATATAACGAATGTTGTTTCATTATTCTAATTGTTTTTCTTTTCGATGTATTCATTCCTAATGCGCCTTAATACAGCAAGGAGCTCTTTCTTATCTTTCAGCCTGGTATCGTCTCTCATGTATATATTCAAGATAGTTATATATCTTTCATCAAGAGAAAAGCATTTGTTCAGATTCTTTCTTATCTCCTCCTCATCCATCTCTTTTTCCTTGGATGCCTCAGCGATACCTTTTGCAAACCAAGTGTAGGCGTTGCTCTCATCGAGATTCAAAGAGTTCATTTTTTCACTCCAGAGCCTGGTTGCATTGCTGAAAACATTATGTTTGTTTTCTTTGCTGCAAATCAAATCGGCATCGTTACTGCCAATCATCAGATATTTGATATCTTCAAAGAAGCACTCTGACAGTAAAGTATCAGCCTTATTCAATAATGGGTCTGTTGCCAGACGTACATTTATAATTGATTTAAGATATTTGGTAACAGCGTTATTCTCCAGACTGTCAATCTTTTCCACAGCTTTCTTTAGCCATTCATTGTCGTCGGCTTTTGTTTCCGGGTTGTCCATGGCAAGTGCCATCACAACGTAATTGTGAGTAGAGGTCTTTGCTACAAGTTCGCGTGCTCTTACATATTTTTCCTCTGTTCCGTTGTATTTGCCACGGAGACACATTGAAAATGCCAATAACTGCTCGTATGCAATATCCTCTTTTGCTCTATTCTCTATAAGACCTTCGAGTGAGGCAATATCCCGTGAGTTATTCTCTTTGCTGTTCAGTACCATTATCAGCTGGTTCGCTGCCATATCAGGATAGTTTGTATATCCGACTACTTTAGTAATGTCGTATTCGCTTCTTACCTGATATGGGTCTTTAAGGTGTCCCGTACTATCCAGTTCAAAATCCAGAAAAGGCTTCAATAATTCCGTATCGATTGTGTCACGCTTAATGTAACAGCAAGCCAATACTGATGCCGCATATGCCCAATATCCTTTACAGTATTGTGAATCAGCATCAGACTTGCGTGTCTTTTGCAGTGCTATCTTAGCAGCATTTTCAAGTTCCCGCTCATCTTTAAGATTGTTGAAAAGAGCCCAATAATCACCCTTTGTGAATGCCCTTTGCGGATCTCTTCTGAATCTTGAAATAATAGTATCTGTTGGCAATTGTGCCAACTTGTTAATTACATATTTGTATTTAACGGTTCTTAGTTTTGGCAAGAACTCATTTTTAATAATGGTGGAGTATTCCGGTAATTTTGATATTTCACGTTGCTGTATTGCAAACCCGTGTGCTCTATCTTCTCCTACCGGAAACTTTTCTACAATTTTCTTTATTGTGTCTGCCAGTTCCTCATATCCTCCCTTTATAAGAGAGTCGGCAAGTACATCCCATCCTGCGACATCTGTATCGTCGTTGTTTATTTCTATACCTTTTGGAAGGTATGATTGTATCTTTCTTTTAGCAAATTCTGCACGTTCAAAAGCCAGAGCTATGTTTCTTGCCAGATTTCCTTCTGGTGACGCAATACCGTGGATTTTTACATGATGCAGTTCTTCTCCGTTCTCAGGATTCTGTGCTGCACGAAGTTGTTGTTCCAATCTGTTCAATGCACTATAACTTGCCGTGTCGTTTGCCGCAAGAACAGCTTTCCCAATCGGGAAATTCAACTTCAATTCTCCATTGCAATCAAATCGTGCATCCTCCAATTTCTCCTCAAACATTTCGCTGTTCGGTAGAAACTCCTTGAATGAAAAGTCAAGAAAACGCAATGGCGAACGCCTCTCTCCGTTATTCTTGAAGTCGGTTGTGAATATCTCGGAATTGTACCCGTCGATGGCAATGGAAACACCGTAGGGGTAGGGGTGTGATGTATCGGGGTCAAAGCCTCTGAAACGGTCCAGTGAGTAAAAGTATATTGTATCGTTCTTTATCTTGAGATATGGCTTTGCATCGATTATATTGTCTGTAACATCATCTTCTTCTATCTTAATTGTGTCGCACTTTATGCTATCGGCATGTAGTGCGTCTATAAGGATAATATCCTCTTTTATCTCTTCACCGCCAAGAGTGGTGTAGATTGTTTTTATGGTTCTTTCAATATCATCCTCTTTAGTGTCGTTCTTTTTCTCTTTGTTCTTTATGCTCATCACCTTTACAACTGCATCTGCCAATAGATTTTTTATGGCATTGCTGTCTTTAATCAGGATACTGTCCTGTTTAAGTCTCCAAAAACCAGTGATAGTGTCGCATCGCTCAATTGATTTTAGTTCTGTTGAGTCGTTTTTGGAATTATTAGCTATTACAGAGTCTTTTTCCGAAAGAAAACTTTTAATTCCAACACCATGCCTGGTTGAGTATGTTGTAGTGGTGGATATTCCAATTACAGTGTCGTTCTTGAATGTTGCCGCTCTTGCTGTTTTTCTTATGATTGCAGAGCGTATTATTGTATCTTTTATTGTTGTGTCTTTTCTAAGCCCTATTGATTGCTCCATAATATTGTTATGGAACAAAGTATCACCCTGAGTCTTTATTATGCTAATCAGCGAGTCGTTGTTTGAGTCAAAGTTCATTCTTCGCTGTTGCGTAAGGTTGTATTCGCTCATATCAAGATATGTGGCACGTCCAAAGGCAAATATGGTATCAGAATCAACGTCTGATATATCTGAACGGTCATAAAGCACAGGTTGGACAATGATTCTCATATCGTTGCTTATCTTATACGGTATGTTGAACTTGAATGAGCACAGCATGCCGTCGGGACCCTCCAAGGCTGTGCTAGTTGGTTTGAGGGCTGCTTTTGTTTTAGCGCCTAGAATATTTACTTCAGAAAGTGTTGTGTCCTTCTCATTCTTCGTGAAAACAATTTCAGAACTGATATTCTCATAGCTTAGAATATAGTCTTTCTCCGGTTTATAAAGCGTGTCTCTACACCAGAATAGTGCGCGTCCTTTTTCAAAAGGCATTTCAAATTTTAATTTACCATCTTTATCGGGATGGTAAGGCTTGTTGTTGTTTTCAGCATGTGTAACCCGTTTACCCGCCTTTAGTTCTTCAAGTGATCTCTTGGCATAGCTCTCTCCAAGAAATATGTATATTTCAATAGATTTGGTTACATCAATTATTTCATTAGAATTAGAATTGGATTTATTAATTGTTATAACAGTGACTTCTTTTCCACGATATTCCTGAGCATGAGTTTGTATTGCTCCCATGAGCAATATAAAAAGGAATACTGTTATGGTGAAATGTTTATTCATGACTCTAATCCGGATTATCTTTAAAAAAGTGATGTTATTTTATTATGTATGATACAGAGAGTGATAAATGTGGAAATGCTGTAATACCCCTGTTGTTGTATATGTCGCCAAAGTCATCATAGGAATCTCCTTTGTAATATTCCTTACGCGCGAACAAAGCGGTGTTTATTCCACCTTCCAACTCAATGTTCCAACGTTTGGACAAGTTGAATACATGACCAAGAAGAACCCCTACAGCCAACGATTTTCCATCATATACTTTTTTGTTCCATGCAATGTTGTATTTGGAAAATTGCGTACTGATTCCTATAAATTGTCTTGTGAATGGGCGTCCGTTGAACCAGTATCTGAAGTTTGGTGTAAATGTTGCGATGCTTATATCATTCCCCCACATCTTATGACAGTATCCTCCGCCAAAGCCTATACTGTGCTTTTCGCCAACAACAAAATCAAGGTGTACATTAGGCATTGTTGCGGCATCCTGAAGAATGTCGCTTTTTATTACAATCATTTGGGCATTCATTTTTAATGCGCAAACAACAAGAATGGCTATAAACAGTATTTTCTTATTCACTATTGATTATTTTAACAACTTTAATAAATCAAATCTGAATGTGACAGAATACTCTTTTCCTCTCTCCAAATTCAACTGTTTGTCTATTTTTATGTTTTTTGTATATTTTCTGCCATCGAGCAAATTACGAAAGACGAGTCTTATATTCTTAAGAGTAACAATTGGTGGAACATATTTGGCAACATCAGTATTGTAATCTCCTATATTCAATGATTTTATAATCTCATCAAGAGAGAATGAATATATCTCTCCGTCGTTTCCATAATTTTCATCGGGATAGAAGTTTCCGTTCTTTAAATCAAGAAGTCCTTTACCATTCTCACCAATACCAATATCCAATGAGTCTATTAAAAACATAGTCGGTGCTCTTTGTGAAATTACAATGTCAAATTTGAATTTTACTTTTGCAAAGGCATGTTTGAACGCCAGATTTATTTTGTCGTCTTCCTTGAATCCCTCTTTTTCTCTAAAGACTTTTCCTGTGTAGCAATAGTCATTAGACATCTTCTCCTTTATAAGGTCGAGCCTTACATAGCAGCTTGTATCTCCAACCACCAATTGATTTTCACGGTGGGGAGAGTATGCGTAAACAGCTACGGCGCTGTTCTCCTCGATAGGGAATGCAGGTGTTACACCGTCAGCCGGTTTAATGTTTCCGGGAAGGCTTCCCGTGAATTCTGCATTATATAAATTATTGCAGAATGAGTCTCCCGATAATCCATACAGACAATCGGAATATAGGTCATCCTCGGTTGCGGCAATACCCACAATGCCCACACTGCATTCGTTGCCTGTTGCGCGCGTCTCTGAAGCATCCTCAAGCGCTGATTCTACAGGAACAACATCTATGTCGTAGTCTATGGTATAGCCTGTCGAGAAATTTATAAGAACTTCCTCATTGGACAGTGAATCACTGTCCAATGAGTGTTCTGTACAACCTATGAGAAACATAGGAAGTAAGGATGCAGATATAAAAATCCACTTATGCATTAAAATCTTCTTTAATTAATATCAAAATTCAGATTATCATTATCGTCTGCTTCAATCCAATCAGCCAATTCTGCATTGAGCTTAATCTCTGTGATTCCTGAAACTTTTATATAAATCTTGTATATTTTTCCAGCCTGGAAAGGCTTGTTTTCATTAAGCTTTATAGTCATCAGTTTCTCGGAATAGTATTCAGAATCGTGATCATCCTTGAGGCACAATACCATTGACATGTAATATTCTGTGGCATCAGGGCACACCATGATACAGTCACCGATACGTTCTTCGACAGCAGTTTCAACACCGTCAACAATTTGTGTCTTGAATTCTACGGGAGAAACTGTTTTGCCGTTGAAACCTTTCAGTTCCAAATCACCTCTTGTGTTGTCGATCGGCTGAATGTGACCGGTGCGGTTGTTTCCGTTCTGGTTGTTGTCAGCAACAATCAAACGAAGATTGGTGGCAACCTCGTGCATTGAAACTTTTTTCACAGCCAGCTTCTTAATTGCTTCAAAGCTACCGTTCTTCTCCTGTGGAAGAACGTAGAATTGGAACTGGGTAAGGCTGTGTTCAAGCTTCATGTGCACAGTGGGGTCTGAAATATTTCTGAAGTATTTTGCACTGTATGCAAAAGGATCACTCTTGATTTCAGAACGTCCCCAAATGATATCTTGTGTACCATCGATCTGATAATCGACACCAAGCTGATATGTAGTATCTCTGTTTTCGACATTGCGTATGATGGTATGTGTCTTACGGTATGGATAATATGCATAGAAATCATAAGCATACCAGCTGGTTATAGGATAATACCATGCATACCAGCCTTTGTTCTGCACTTCAAGATCTCCACTGCCCGCATCTACAGTACATGGTATGTTGTTCCAGTACTTTCCATGGGTGGTAGTAGAGAATTTTGCCGAATCAAGAGTTACATTCCAATTTGGTGTCGGCGCATTTTCGGAGCCGCTGATGGTAGTCTTTTTACCAGCCAGACAGAATACACCCAATGTATCTATCATTGACAAAGATTCAATAGTGGCTCTCGTAGAGATGTCAGCATTGAAAAATTTGTCTGTGTTCAGCACAATGGGAACATTTGTTGTATTCTGACTTTCGTTGTTTGGCTCAAAGGATTCCTTTTCAGAACAACCAATCAAGGCAAATGAAACAACCGATATCAGAAGAAATATTCTCTTTCTCATTTTTTAGAAATGTAAGGTTTATAACAAAATATTCTTATTGGAGTATCTCGTTATCCTCTTCTTCCTCTTCTTCCTCATCTTCTGTAACATTCTCATCGTCACCCTTCAACTCATCGCTGTCAGCAATGATGTCATCACCAAGTTTCCAAGGCTCAAGTGCAACGTTGAGTTCAATCTTCTCAAGACCATATACAACAAATGTTACATTGTATTCGTATCCAGCCTCGAACTTACCACCCTTTGGAGGTCTGATTGTTGCCTCATAGTGGTTTCTTATACCGTTCTCTTCCATAAGGATATACAACTGGTATTCATCTTGGGGCATAAGCAACATACTCTCGCCAAGCTGGTCGATATATGCCTCGTCATCCTCTTCGTTCCAACGTGGGCTCTGTGGAGTAAATGGCAACAATGGATGAGCCTCGTCGATATCAGGATTTTTCTCCATCAATACAACGTCATTAACGTTTCTTGCTTTCAACAATAACGAATCAGGTGTTTTGCCTTTCCATGCAACAACGAAGTCTGCTGTAGTGTTGACATTCTTGATTCTTACCTCTTCAATAGATACTGCAAGATCTTTCTTTGAATTAGGTTTGATCTTGAATACCAAACGAGAGAGCAAGTGCTGGAAAATGAAGTTTGGCTGTACGTCTTTACGTGCAGAATATGCAGAATATGCACGTGCGTAGCTCAACTCATATTCACTCTCATCAACGTTCTGCTGAAGTTTTACGGTATCCTCTGCTGTTGGGATAGCTTTTGCAATCATAAGGTCCTGAGTACCGTCGATTGTTACAGGAACAACATACATGGTCTCATCATCGTTAAGCTCAGGAGTATTGCCTTCTACTATTGCATCATCAGCATGATATGCGAAGAAATCGTAGTCTCCAGAGGTTGGATAATACTTGTCACCGACATATTTAACCGAACCGCTGTTTGTTGCTGATGCAACTTCGGGTGCCAAAACAACCTCGTTGTTGAAGATGTCAAGCTGGTCCTGATCCTTGGCAATGTCCAATGTTCCCTTGTTGAACATGTAAACATTCAGGTTCTCACCACGCCAGAAACTTGTCTCGCCGGTTCCTACAGCACCGGTACCACGTGTTGTGATATCAACACGACCGTTACCTACAGTGAAAAGAATGGGAACTCTCTCCTCTGAGTTGAAGTTGTTTCCCTGTAGATTGTCATTACTGTTCTCTGAACAGCTAACGAATCCAGCAGCAAAGAGTGTTGCTGCTACATAAAGCATTTTCTTCATGTTTTTAAAAATTTAGGTTAATAAAAAAAATAATAAAGTTTTAATTCTATGTTTATTTCAAATCATCTTCATCAATAGGGATGTCTTCGCTTTCAATTTTCCAATTCAAGCCATCCATCCTGAGCTTGATATTTTGGTAGCCGTATATGTGCAATGTGATGTTGTATTGCTTTCCTGCTTCAAACGGTATATTTTTAAGCTCGTATTTTACTCTGAAATCAAGGTATGTATCGTCATTCTTTTTTATGGCGCAGTTTATGTACAGGTCATATTTTTCCCGCTCAGGCAACAACAGTCCCAATCCCAGGTTCTCTAGCTTGTCTTGGGGTTTGACACTGTATTTGTAGCGTTCAAGGCTTGCGACTCCACCGTCATCATCCTTGTCGTCGCACAGATGTATTTCTTCGAGCTTTTTCTCGTTTATCTTTTCAACTCCCAATTTGTTGAAATCATCTGCAGCAACGGTGAAACGCAGGTCTCTGTTTGCCATTACATAGAGGTCATGTATAAAAATGCTGTCACTATTGTTGCTCTCACCCACCATGTTGAAGACAAAACGTACAAAATGGTGCTTGGCTTTAAAAACAGGGATTATTGAACGGTGACCTGTCAATGTGGAGTATAAAAGCTCTTTGTTCAGAATGTTTGCAAAGATTAATTTGTCTTTATCCTGGTCAAGGTTCTGAAGTTGCTTGTCTGTAATATCAGCCACCGAGCCTATAATGTCCTGAGTGCCGTCAATCCTTATGTCCATACGTATTTTATCCTTCTCTGCAACAATGCCGTCACCTATTATTTCGGCATCATCGATGTGATAAGCAAAGAAGTTGTATTTATATTCCTTATCGTTCTGATTGTAAAAATAATTCTCATTTGTATCAGTAAATTTAAGGAGGTCGTTTGTCATAAGTTGTGTGGGTACACCTTTGTATGAATCGGGGTCACCGATAAGGCATTGTATCACCTCGCCCTCTTTTTGTTCCTTTTTGTATTTTTTTCTATAGTCAATCTCCCTATTGTACTTGTAGTTGTTCGTTAAGAATGAATGCACGTAGAATGTTGCCGATTCACGATTCTCAGGAATGTCTGAAACAATAGCTCCCATTCCGCGGGTAGGGGTGATTGTGGTGTAGTTCGGGTCACTCATGGCAATGACTATGGGCACACTGTCTATTACCGATTCAAAATCGGTATTTTCATAGTGTGTGGGATATTCCGGACTTATATAGCTTTCGTTACATCCGCATAGCAATAATATTGTTGCTACAAATAATGTCGAAATCGATATTTTATTTCTCATATTATTATACATCCAAATGTATATTATCATCATAGTTAATCCATTTGCCAATAGAGTTGTCACTATTGGGATTTGTCAGAACTTCGTCTTTTTTAATTATTATTTCATCTTTAATGTCAAGCAGGATTTTCTCGTTGTATCCGCTTATGATGTGTGAATATTTATTTATTATATTGTAAAGATTTATTCCCATGTGGAATATCTTCGATTTCTTTTCGCCACGTTCATTTATAGAATGTGTGTATATCGCCAATTGCATTATTCCGGGTCCACTTTCTGCCTCCTTGTCATTATTCGATACCAGTCCTATCACATTAATGTTTCCTGCAAATTCAGTAAAGTCCGAGTCTGCTCCTTTTTCTGTGTGTATCTCTTCGAGCTCAAAAATGGTCTTGTATGTCTTTGAAAGGTCCAGTTTTTTTGTCAAAAGGTTTATTCCGCACGGAATACCTGAAATTTCTGCGATTATTTTCTCCAGAACAACCGATTCATGACGAACTGAAAAACGTATCTCAATATCCTGAGATATTTTTTCAAAAACCAGATTTACATAGTTTTTTGCCTTGTTGTCCAATGTATGTACATCGGAATAGCAGAACAGAATAGGGGAGCAACTGTTGGAGATATAAGTTGAATATGGGTTGAAATCGCTCCAGGCATTGCCGTATTTGTTTACAAATTCGTTATTGATACTGTAATTTGAATAGTACAGCATTATCTCTTTGTTTGTAATGGCGCTGTCTATAAGATTCTCTGTTTTGAACCAATGGTTGTTGCTGTACTCTGTATATGTAATATTATTTGTGATAATGTTATTCATGGCGATGAATCTGTATTCACCGGTCTTTAACAGAAATTCTTCGGGAGCGTGTATGCTTTCACCACCTCTGTTTATACCATCCGATTCCGCAGTGTCGTATGGTTTGTTGAATATATATCTGCCATTGTTGGGGTCATCCTTGAATGGTGCCATGTATGTACTTTTCCAGGAGTTTATGATTCTGTATGCCACAACAATCAATGAGTCAGGCATCTCCTCCTGCTCTATTCCGGAAAGGTTCGACAAGTCATAGGATAACTCTACTTCAGCCAAATTCTGAAATGAATTTCCTGTGACTATGTCAACTTCTGTTGTACATGACATTATGCACAGCATGAAGGTTATTGCAATATGTATAATATTTGTTCGTTTCATTGTCCGGTGTTGGGTGACTTCTGTTCCTCTGTATCTTTAATATCCCCGAGTTCGGATTTATTCACAGATTTATCTTCTTGTTCATCAATTTCATCTGTCTGTTCTTCCTGTGGAAGATTCTTCTCACTCTCTGTCGTTTCTGTCTGCAAGGAATCTGATTCGGATTCTATGGATATTATCCCGTCACTTGTTTTTTCAGCCTTTCTTTTCTTTTTTTTCTTTTTATCTTTATCTTTCAGCTTTTGAGCCATCGCTTCTGCAGCGAGAGCCTCTTTTTCCACTCTTTTTTGTTCAAGAAATTCCGTGAGTTCAATAAGCTTTATATCATTTCTTGTTTCTATTTTTTCGTTTATTCCTTTAAAAGATAAACTCTGTTGCTCAACAAGAACAAGTGTGTCTATTCCGAATACGAAATCATGAGATTTGTATTGTTTCGTTCCGTCTGAAATCACAGTTTTAACAGGAATGGCATCAATGGTCTCCCTATCTTCATTTACATGAAAATCATCGTTGTGAAGTTTGATGACAAAGGAATTAAGATTATTTACGGCAGATACCATCACATCCAAGAACTTTATGCCGGAAATAGAATCCTTATAATTTTCATTGTATGCGTTAAGCAGGTATTTCTCAAATTCTCCTTTTATCCTTTCATATGAGTTTACAACGGCATATTTATTTATCAACTCATTCAGATAAGGGTTGTTGAGTTCTGCTATTGAACTTATTTCTTTGTTTGGAAGTTCGTAGTTATAACGTCTGAACAACTTCTCGGGCAGGGTTACATATTCGTAATACAAGTGTAACTCTTCAAGTAATATAGTGGAATCGACATCTGTATATTGAAGTGCCTCTTTGTTTATTTCTTGTATTACGGTGTTTTTGCGATTTATGACATTGTTCCATGCAATAATTGAGTCAGAAGGAATATAATACTCCGACTTGATTCTTTCCTGTTTCTCCTTATTATAGTAGGTAGGATATATGTATTCGGCAATATCACTTTCGTACTTCTGACGCAAACTGTCTATCTTGGTTAGTTCATCTATTTTATCCTGCTTTATGTCAACAATCTGGTCTTTTATCGATTTTAAACGATAGACAAATGCCACACGTGCATCTGATATTACCGGGAATGGAACCAGATGTGTCTTTTGTGCTCCGGTATGGTAATAGACATTGGCTTCGTGGTCATATTCGAACATTTCGTTTTTGGATGTTGCCAATCCAATGCCTAATCCCATTTCAAAATCTATCGATGAGCCATTCTTGTAATGGTACAATGGAACACTGTATCCGGCAACGGCACCAAATCCAAATGAATGACCTTGATAGCCCGTTCGGCTTAACTTTATTGTATATTTGTCGAAAGCGAAGTATGGACCTATATAATAGGCAATATGTTTGCGCGGGTTCTTTTTGCCAAGCAAAGAATATGACCGACTGGTTAGTTTATACCAGAAATTTCCCAGTGAACCATACTTTTCCCTGTATATACTGTCAAGTCCATTTTCAGCCTCGGTGCGTTGATGCATTCTGAAGTATTTGCGTACTTCGGCTCTTGTACCACCTATATTGTATATTAACTCGGGGCTGAAACTCATCGATGAATTAGGATTGTATTTTCCATGTATCAGCAATGAATACTTGTTGTGCTTGTTTTGTATAAAGCTATATTCGACACCGATATTGGGGGTTAAAAGCAACCATTCTGTAGTGTTTGTGTGTATTCCGATTCTCTCTTTAAAGGGTGTGACAAGGCTGTCCGTCTCAACAACGGGATTAGCCACTGCCGAGGTGACAGAGAATAGTAAAAGTAATATTGATATCAATAAAACCATCGGAGTACAGTGTCGGTATTAGTAATTTATTTACGGTAAACGGAATACAACAGGTATGGTAAAATATACGCGTACCGGCTTTCCTGCCTGTTTACCGGGTGACCATTGGGGCATGCAACCAACCACGCGCAAAGCCTCCTTGTCCAGATATATATCACCTGAACTCTTCAATATCTCTGCATTCCCGATAGAACCATCCGCATTGACAATAAAACGGACGAATACACGCCCTTGAGAGTTATTGTCACGAGAAAGTTTCGGATAGTTTCTATTTTCTTGCAGATATTTCATGAGGGCTTTCATACCACCGGGGAATTCTGGCTGCTCTTCTACAACTTGGAATACGTGATCCTCTGCTGCTATTATGCTATCAGAAAATTTTACGACTTCACCCTCAATAGAAACAAGTTTACTCTCTTCGATTTCCACTTCATCCTCTACAATCTCGATGATATCGACAATCTTCTTTGCTTCGGGAGGTGGAGGAACAATTTTCTTATCATCATAATAAAATCCATCATGGATTTTGCACGGGTAAGCTGTTGTGCACACCTCCTTTTCAACAGAATCACAATCCTCGAAGCTCTTGTGGAACTCTTTCCATGCAAATTCATTCCTTAGCTCGTTGATAGCCATAAAGATTGGTTCAACATAGAATGGAGCATCGTTTATTAGAGTATCTATCGGTTCACTATCATACTCCAACCCTATTCCTTTTTGAGCTTTCTCTCGGAGTGGACTGTAATTTACAGTTATGAAATAGTCTCTTGTTATTACGCTGCGTCTGCCGAGTCTTGGTAAATCCATCTCTACATACTCCGGGAATCTTATATCGTTGTCTGAATTACGCAAGAATTCTTTTATCAGATATTTGATGTCTGTGGAATCTATTTCGTATGATGGTTCTTCTCCACGTGTAATCAAGATTTTCATATCCATATTTACAAGAAGAATTAGAGAATTCCTCCTCTTTACTTTGCCGGTAATGCTCTTTATTATCGTATCACCTGCAAGTGCCTTTTCCATCTGTTGCAAGCAGTGTGTCTTTGCATCTACAACAATGGTATCTTCGTTAATTTCTTGCACTTCATTTACAGGCTCCGCTTCAGTTGAATTATTGTCATATAAGAAACAAAATGCTATGCCTGCTAAAAAACTTAAAAAAGCTATAATGATAGTTTTTTTCATAGTGGTTTTTGTATTCTTTCTTAGGAAGAGAGGAAATGCAATAGTTAACAAATTGATTATGAATGTGATATGGTTTGCAAAAAGAGCATTTGCTAAACAATCTGTTATTTCTATTCAACAAATATTTAATTTGTTCTCCATTTTTGCATCTCAACATGTTTTTTTACTTATTTTTGCAAAATATTTCCTCTCTTCCTAAGAGATTGACCATTTTGGGGTGTTTTTTTCTTTTACAAGTCTTTCAATATCAATCGGTTTGCTTTATCTATCACTGCTGTGTCGAGTGATGCCAGATATATGCGTGTTGTCTGCTCGGAGTCGTGTCCCATGCCTTCGCTTATGACGGACAGGGGTATGTTCTTGCTCCTGGCTGCGCTTGCCCATGAGTGACGGGCTACGTACATGGTGAGCGGTACGGGTATTTCCGCCATGCGGGCGATGTTTTTCAGTGCTTTGTTCGTGCGGTAGAGCATGTTTTTGTATTGGGCTCGTTCGTCGGTGTTGACTGTTGTTATTATTGGCAGCATATACGGGCTGTTGTTGTCTGTCTTGTATTTTTCTATTATCTCCTGCATGCATTTTTCCCAACGGATGTGGAGCTGTTGTCCTGTCTTGCTGCGACGGTAGGTGAGTATGCCGTTGGAGAGGTCTTTTTTCTTCAGGTATGCCATGTCGATGAATGACATGCCGCGTGTGTAGAACGAGAATAGGAAAAGGTCGCGTGAGAGGTCGGTGATGGAGTGCATGGGCAGAGAAAGGCGTTTTATCTCTCTTATGGTTTTTAGTGGCAGTGCGCGTTTGACGGTTTTGTCGATGCCTGTATATACGTGCTTGAAGGGGTGGCGGTCGGTGGTGAGTTCTTTTTCTACTGCGCGGTTATATACGGCGCGGAGTATGCGCATGTAGAACGAACTGCTGTTCTTGCTTACGCCACGGTTGCGAAGGTGGGCTTCGTAGCATGCCATGAGGTCGCTGTCGATGTCGTCGATGAGTATGTCTCTATCTTTCCTGAACTTCATGAAGCTTTTCAGGGTGGAGTGGTATGCTTCGGCTGTGCGGTGTTTACCCATCTGTTGCAGCAGGGCTGTCTGCTCTTTCATGAAGTTGAAGAGGGTGTGGGCGGATGCTGTTGTCAGAAAGGTCTCTATGATGTCGTCGGCACTGTATTTTGTCTGTTTCTGTTCGTATCGTTTTGCTATGTTATTTAGCCGTTTGAGGTCCCATGTGATGCATTCTCTGATGGATTGCAGGTAGCTGCATCGCTCGCCGTCGGTTATTACAGCGGAGTGCTTTTCGCTCCATTCGTGCTGAAAAACCGTGTAATCCGTCTTTAGCTGGCGGATTACACGGTTGTGTATTATCTGATAGTAGATGTTTCCCTCTTTTCCTTGGGTGGTGGATGGGCGTAGTTTTACGTTGATGCTTGTCATAATGCTTATATTTTATTTTGGTTATATACTTGCTTCACTGACAATTTTTCTTTTACGTGTGTTGTGATTGCTGTTTGTCTGTACTGGTAACGGGTGATTGTAGCATATCCATATAAGTATGGCTGTAGCCATTACTCTGTCGTCGTGGTTTCCTTCTATTGCGCCCATCTCTTTTCCGTTCTCTTTATATTCGTAGAGGTCGAGCTCGTATGTGGTTTCGATGCATCGTTCGATGTACAGCCCGTCGCGAAGGGCTTTGATTAGGAAGTTTATCACCATTGGCTTGGTGGAGCTGTTGGTGTGGAATCCCCAACGGCGCGGACGGCCCTGGCGTATCTCCTGAAGCGATGTACGGCAATAGAGGTTGCTGTATCTGCCGGATATTTCGTTTAGTATGTATTCGAAATTGTCTCCTTCGGTGCCTTCGGTCTCAAGGGTGTTGGCTTCTATAACAAGCAGGGCGTTGTCGTAGGCGCGTGCTATCTCCATTGCTTTCCATGCCAGTTTGTCGTGTTCGATGTGTCCGTGCCAGCATGCGACAATCTCGGGTACTCCGCCGTCGGTCATGGCTATGCGGTCGGCTACAACAATGCATGAGTAGTCGGCTTTGTTGCTCGTGCCGCCTACATCGACGGTGACGATATATCTGTCGCGCAGGTGCTGTTCATTGTCGGGCATGAGCCATACACGCAGCATATCTTCGCCTTTGTCTTCTCCGGGTAGGCATGGCACGAACTTGCTTTTGCCGTCGTTCTGTGACACAATGTCGCCTACGAACAGCGGTGGTACGCAGTTGCTTCGTGCGTCGCTGACATACGAGGTGCGGAACACTCGCCGTCCTGTGCTCTGGAAGGCTTCTGCGGCGGTGGAGGGGAACTCTGAGAAAAGTCGCCACTCATCGGGCATCTCGCGACGTTTGTCGCGGTACCATGCTATTGCCTCGAGTGTCGCACCGAGCCTGAACAGCTCGTGTTCGTAGTCGTTCATGCTGTCGATGAACGTGCTGTAGTCGCTCTCTTTCATTGCTTTGCTGTAGAGGTCGATGCTGAACCATGGGATAAACACCGGGGTGAAATTGTTGCGTTTCTTGGTGGCGTCAATCCATGTGCGGTGGAAAAAGTTACCCACTCCCTTTGCGGTGGATTCAATGACTTTCATTGTGTATGGTCCGCCGGCTATCGCACCAAAAATGGATTGTACAAGGTCTTCGGGCTTGCGTCCGTGGGTGGCTTTCCATAATCCTACCTCGGTGAGGTGTGCCATGCTTATGTCTTCGCTTCGCAGGGAGTCGGGCTTTTGTGCAGAGCCGAGGGAGTAGCGGCTGTTGCTCCAGCTGATGACGCGGGTCTTCTGCGCTCCCTGGTAAGGGGTGGTGGTGAGCTGCTTGCCACCTGTTGCCCATGTGGGGTAGCGCGATATTACTTTGGCGAGCATGCCGGCGACAATGGATGATTGTTTCTCGATGTCTCCGCAGATGACGCTGTTCCAGTTGCGCTTGTGTACAAGCTGTATCCACAGCATATAAAGCTGGGTGAGGGTGGAACCGCCCCATTGGCGTGCCTTGCATAGTATTATGTCTATGGGTTTGCCGGCAAGACGCAGTTCTTCCATCGCCTTAAGATATATTCGTTGCGGACGGTTGAGGGTGAATGCTGTGTCGCGTCCTTTGCCTTTGTCTGAAATAGTTGTCATGCTACGTGCCCAATATTCAAAGTCGTGTCTGGTACGCATGAGGCAAAAATTGAGCCAAAGTTTTACTATGTTCCGTCCCGTGGGTTCTATGCGAGCCACGTTGCGCAGGTAGTCTGATACGCCCATTTGTGCGAGTTGTTGTACAAGTGGCTCTTGGTGCATGTCGAGCGGCAGGTTTATCCTCTCGATGGGAAAGCCTTCTATCTCAATCCACTGCCGTGGAAGGGAGGTTGAGCCTTCGCCTGTTATGGGATTGTAAACGGCTGAGATTACTCTCAGCCGTTCCTTGTTCTTTTCTATTATTTTTTCTTTGTCCATGTTTGTTTATATTAATGGTTTGGTGATTTTGCTTTCAGAGGTATCTGTTGTGTGTTGTTTTGATTGTGCAGGATTGTTTTTGATATTACCTTTTGCAGGTGGCTAGCCATGCGCGATTTTTATTTTTTGTCCGCAGCCGTAGGGGCTGGGTTTGCCAGTCCTAATAACCGCGGTCTGTGTCATGCCGACCTTGCTGGAGGGATCTCGGTTTGCCTTGTATTTGAAGGCAGTTTTTAACCTTGCTGATTTTGTCGTATATTTTTCCGTAGGGGCGAACCGGTGTGTTCGCCCTTATATTTGAAGGCAGTTTTTAACCTTACAACCTTTGTCGTATATTTATTTTGTAGTCTTTCTTTATGTTCTTTTTGGGCGCAAAAAGAACGAAAAACGCCCGGCACGCGGGTTGAGCAAGTCACTCCCGTTCTTTGCTCGTGCCACATCATGTGAGCACTCGGTCGAACGTCGTTTGCCGCTTGTGTCTGCCGTTCCAATCTCGGGAACAAAAGAACTCGCTTCACGCACTCCCGGCATCGTATGGCACACACGCTCAGACACTTTTGTTCTTGTTCCTCTATTGGAACTGACACGCGCTGTTGCTC
>JAGBSZ010000053.1 GCA_017631585.1 Bacteroidaceae bacterium | reverse complement strand
TCTACCAAACTGACTGTGAATCCCA
Source organism: Bacteroidaceae bacterium (assembly GCA_017631585.1). Lineage (GTDB taxonomy): Bacteria > Bacteroidota > Bacteroidia > Bacteroidales > Bacteroidaceae > HGM04593. The sequence goes on along the minus strand of JAGBSZ010000053.1, from coordinate 13,964 downwards.
ATATTAACCTTTCGCGTCTGAATATGCTTAATTCTGCCGAGAAGGTGGGATTGGAACTCGACCTCTTGAATTCCGGCTATTCATATCGCAGCACCAAGGGCTCTGTTGCTCAGTTGCTTTCGCAGTATGGTATGTTGGATGCATACAAAACTGGCGGATGGGATGCTTTGTCTCCCGAAGCGCAGAAAGCAATCAAAGCCTTGAAAAGAATAAATACCGATTGGAACGATATTCTCATGCGCGATGCATTCAGTCAGGAATACAACATAAGCATATCGGGTGGAACAGAAAAGGTTAACTACTATACATCAGTGGGATATAATGATGAGCAGGGTAATGTAAAAGGTGTAGGAAACAATCGTTTTAACGTTACAATGAAAACCGATTACCGCATCAACAAGTTCTTGAAACTCGGTGCTTCGGTATATGCCAACCAACGCAAACAGAACACATATCTTACCGACTATAACAGTTTTACCAATCCTATCTACTATTCGCGTATAGCCAATCCTTATCAGGAGGTTTATGATGCTGACGGCAATTATGCATATGACAAGAATGTCGAAGGACGTGCCGATACCGAATTGGATTTCAATATCATAGAAGAACGAAAAAACACTTCGAATGTGCGCACCGACCGTGCTTTGATGAGTGTTTTTGATGCGGTATTCAACTACAACGATATGTTCAAGTTGACATCGCAGTTGGGATTGCAATATGACAACTACAAACTCGACCGTTATGCCGGTGAGGATAGCTATGCAATGAGATACGAGAGATATGCCACACGTTACAATGGTGGTCCTTCATATCTCCCCGAAGGCGGTATGCATAAGGTAAATCACAGCAACTCGTTTCAATGGACCTGGAAAACCATGGCAGAATATCGCCAGACATTCAATAAGGCACACGAGTTTGAGATAATGTTGGGTACAGAGCTTCGTCGCACCAAGCTTGATACAAACTATTCTGCAGCATACGGATACGACCCACGTACATTGACAACGATACCTGTTGTATTCCCCACACAGAATATAGCAGAGTCGAATTCGCTCTATTCGGAAACATTTACCGAAAATGCCTTTGCATCGTTCTTTGCTACTACTTCATATACTTTCAAGAACAGATACACCGTTGGTGGAAGTGTCCGTTTCGATGGTTCTGATGTTTTTGGAGTTGCAAAAGAGTACCGTTTCCTGCCTTTGTATTCAGTGAGCGGACTATGGAGAGTTACAGAAGAGGAGTGGATGAAGAATGCTCATGCAATAGATAATCTGGGTGTTCGTGTGTCGTATGGTCTTCAGGGAAATATCGACAAGAATACCTCTCCTTATTTAATTGGAAAACTTGACAAGACACAGATATTGCCCGGTAACGCAGAGGATGTAATCCAGGCTGAGACTGCGCCAAACCCTAATTTGCGTTGGGAAAAGACTCAGAATATAAATGCCGGTATTGATTTCTCAGTGCTTAACAGAGCTATTGCCTTGACTGTGGATTATTATTATCGCAGAAGCACAGACCTTATTGGTATGCGTATGCTTCCGCTTGAAACCGGTTTCTCTTCAACCACTATAAACTGGGCAAGTATGGAGAATGAAGGTGTGGAGGTAAGTCTTGCGACACGTAACATATATACTCATGATTTTCTTTGGACAACCAATATTAATGTGGGTTATAACAGCAACAAGGTGCTACAGGAAACCGTAGCCGAAAATGCAACCTACCCATCACGTCAAGGCTATCCTGTAGGTGCAATATTTGCTTACAAGACAGCAGGTCTTGATGATGCCGGTTATCCTCTATATGTAAAAAAGGATGGTAGTGCAGTTTCGGCAAAAGAGTTCTTCAATCTGGACAGAAACGGAGCCCCACAGATGAGTGCGGCAGAACAGCGTGAGCTATATACATATATGGGAAGTTCTGACCCTCTTGTATCGGGTGGTTTTATAAACACATTTGAGTATAAGAACATATCTCTGAATATTAATCTGGCTTTCAATCTGGGTGCAACAATCAGAGTACAACCGACATATAATCCGTTGTTCTTCGACCGCGGATTGAATACAAACAGGGATATTCTCGACCGTTGGACTGTGGATAACAAGAACGGTAAACTCCCTACATTGATGTCTAACGATGATGTACATAATGCAGAGATTGCGTTCTATGAGAATTATTCATCGTTCGGTATGCTTGATATATGGGTGAAGAAATGCAACTATCTGCGTTGTCAAAGCATCCGTTTGGCTTATAAGTTCGATGGTGATTGGATGAAAAAGATTGGCTTGCGTACAGCATCCGTTTCGTTGGAAGGACGTAACCTCTTTGTAGTGGCAAGCGACTACACAAACTATCTCGACCCGGAGACAATGGGTAATCCGTACGCAACTCCGTTGCCAAAGAGTGCGATATTCACTTTGAATGTAGGCTTTTAATAAATAGGAGGGTAAACTATGAAAAAATATATAACAATTATTCTTGCCGCATTGCTTTTTGCTGGTTGTGATGACTTCTTGGATATACAGCCCACCGGTATGATTATTGCTGAAACCGGTGAGGAGTACAGAGCGTTGCTTACGGATGTCTATTCAAGAGTACCCGAGGACCGTGGCTTGACAACCTTGCGTAGTGATGAGATTGCTGCCGATTACAAGACACTTGAGGGCATGGATTATGATTCTTATTTCGATATCTGGAATTGGACCGACTATAACCGTAACCCATCGGCATTATATTTTAACTGGCGCAGTTACTATCATTCATGTTATATTGCCAATTATATAATAGAACACAAGAACGAGATAACAAAAGCCACTCAAAAAGATATTGACCAATTGGTTGGTGAGTGCTACATGATGCGTGCATATATGCATTTTCTGCTGGTAAACCTTTATGCACCTGCATATACCCATTGTGAACCGGCAACAACACGCGGTATTCCTTTGTCTGTAAAGGCAGATGTCAATGCAGTGTTGAAGTGTAGTAGTGTAGAGCAAGTGTATAAACAAATATTGGAAGATATCGATTCTGCCGAAAAACTTATGAACGTAGAGCGTTGGGATGAGGGCTTGAACTACCGTTTCAATACAACAACAGCAAACGCTCTTCGTGCAAGAGTTGCTCTTTACATGGGTGATTGGGCTCTTGCTTTGCAGGAATCAAAAACGGTTATTGAAAAATATCCCGACCTTGAGGATTTGAACAGCAGTAGTGCTTTACTCCCAACCAATTATAAATCGGTTGAATCTATAATGGCATTAGAGCAGGTAATAACATCAAACTTGATGAATATTGGCACTGTTGAACCGGAATTATTGAATATGTACAGTTCCGGTGACCAGAGAAAGAAAAAATATTTTGTTGCCAAGACTTTGTCTGCATGGAAGCTGCGTGAGCGAAAAACAAATGAAGAACGTTGTACATTCCGTGCCGGAGAGTTCTATCTTATCGCAGCTGAGGCAGCGAACGAAGTGGATGAGCAAGAGGATGCGTTGAAATATATTAAGGCACTGATGCTCAAGCGTTATAATACTAAGGATTACGATAAATATTCATCGGCATTGGATGCTTTGGATAAAGATGCATTGCGTGAGGAGATTGCCAAAGAACGTCGTAAAGAACTTGCGTACCAGGGACATCGTTGGTTTGATTTGCGCCGTACTACACAGCCGGAACTTACAAAGGTATATAAGGTAAGTGATGATAAGACGGATTCGTACACGTTGCAGCAGGGTGATGAACGATATACATTGCGCTTCCCCGGTGATGCTGTGGCAGCAAACCCCGGTTTAGAGAATTGGAAATGAGATTCATAAATAAATATTATTAACTTAATTAAAAAAATTATGAGAAAATTTTTACTTTTGATTGCAGTTGCTTTGTTCTCAACTGCAACTTATGCACAGTTGTGGAATGCATCAATTTCTGCAGCTGGTGCAATGGATGCCGTAGATTTCAACTCTCCAGCGGCTATGGACAAGGATGGTAACCTCTATGTTACAGGTACATTGACAGAGGCTTTTGATTTTGCCGGTCAGGAAGTAGCTCCTTTGGCTCTTGGTGCATACATCGCCAAGTATGATGTGAATGGTAAGGAATTGTTTGCAATTGTTCTTCATGGTTCAATCTCTGTTACTGCTATTACAACTGATGCTGACAACAACTTCTATGTTGCAGGTTCTTATGCCGGTGAGGCTTACATCGCAGATGTTGAAGGTGTTACTGGTGAGTATGTGACTTTGACAAATTCTGAGGAGGATAGCAGAACAGCTGCCTTTATTGCAAAGTACGATGCACAGGGTAATCTTTTGACAGTGAAATCTTATGAGGCGGTTCTACCACTTGAAGATTATTTTGATGAGATGTGGGGTGAAATGCTTTCTGGTATAAATGGTATGCCTTATTATGGAAGCAATCCAACAATCTCTATTTCTAAGATTGTGGCTGAAGGTTCAAAGGTGTATGCACAGTTCAACTATACAGGCGATGTTGCAGTTGAAACAGAATTGACTTTGACTGCAAAATATTTGTTCGTTTGGGGTATGGCTTATATTGATGCATTAAACGTTGCTGTAGTTTCTTTTGATGCTGATCTTGCAAATGCTGCTAATGTAGCAGTTCTTACAGTTGCTGATGTGGCTGCTGATGCTTCGGGTGTTGATGCTTTCAATTTTGAAGTAGATGGTGAGAATGTATATGTAGCAGCTTTCGGTGTGGGTAACCTTGTTCTTACCACTTCTGCCGGTACTGAAGCTATTGATTTTGCATTCGATGGCGAGGGAGCTGCAGAAAAAGGTGCTATCTTGGCAAAAGTTGGTTCAAAGGCTGTAAAGTTCTCTAACATTCCAAACAGCTCTTATGCTAACTTTGATGCTATCAATGGTATCGAAGTTCGCGATGGCAAGATTTATCTTGCAGGTACATTCGGTGTAACTTGCGCTTTCGACAACAGTAAGGTTGCAACAGGTGCAAGTGACGTATTTGTAGCTTCAATCGACGCTAATGAGTTGACAGCGGATTGGGTATATACAAACGCTAACGACGAGGGTGAAACAAACAAGTTCTACGAGGAAGTAACAGCTGTTGCATTTGGTAAGGAGCATGTATATGTTGTAGATGCAATTACTGACATGAACAATGAAGTTGCACCTGCTGCTAAGAACTATGCTGTTTCATACCAGGGTGTTGCAAACGAAGGTATTGCTATTCCTGCAACTACTGTAGCATACAACGAGAACAATGTTGCTGTTATCAACTACACAGATGCAACATATATCACAATGTTCGGTGCTGAGGTTACAAACTCTATCGAGTCTGTTGCTGTTGAAACAGAGAATACTGTAATTTATGACCTCACAGGTCGTCGTGTAGAGAACATTGCAAATGCAGGTATCTACATTGTAAATGGCAAGAAGGTTGTTGTGAAGTAAGTAAAACACAATCCAATAACGTGAACTTAGAGGATAACCATGCAAAGGTGGTTATCCTCTAAATTCTTTTAAATATGTTTGGTTTTTAATTTACATTCTCTAATTTTGCATGCCGGAGAACGATATTAAAAATATTTTACTATGGCTTTGCATATTATAGATCACCCTCTGGTGCAACATAAATTGAGTATAATGCGTAATAAGGAGACTTCTACAATGAAGTTCCGAGAACTGCTTCAGGAGATTGCAATGCTCATGGGGTATGAGATTACCCGTGACATGCCGTTGACATACGAGGAAATAGAAACTCCTCTTATGACTATGAATGCTCCCAAGATTGCGGGAAAAAAAGTTGTTGTGGTTCCGATACTCAGAGCAGGACTTGGCATGGTTGACGGATTGGTGAAACTTATTCCTTCGGCTCGTATCGGTCATATCGGTTTATACCGTGATGAAGTGACATGCCAGCCAGTTTTCTATTACTACAAGATGCCAGCAAACAAGGATCGTGCTGTTATTCTGACAGACCCGATGCTTGCAACGGGTGGCAGTGCATGCGATGCTATCGCTCGCCTGAAGGCTGACGGCTTCAATCATATCAGGTTGATGTGTCTTGTGGCATCTCCTCAAGGTGTAGAAACCGTAGCGGAACGTCATCCCGATGTTGATATATATATAGCTTCTCTCGATGAGGGATTGAATGAGAAAAATTATATACTCCCGGGATTGGGTGATGCAGGTGACAGAATCTTTGGTACAAAATAATTATAAATGTAAAAAAAGTTCTTGATATCATTCTTTTTTAGTATCTTCGCAGAGTTAAATCAATATTATGAAGGGCAAGGTAAATAAGAGCATTGATTTTGCGGGATGTAAAAAAAGTCCCGTTGTCTCTTTTGTCCCTGTTTGTATTGCTGTTGATACTTTTTTATGTAAGTTTTATTATAGTCGTTTCTTTTGAAACGACTTTTTTTATATATTAGCGGAAAATATTCAAATTTTTATGGAACCTCTATTACATGAATGTGGCGTTGCGATGATTCGCCTGCGTAAACCCTTGAATTACTATCAGGAAAAGTATGGTACATGGGCATACGGAATGAACAAGTTGTTCTTGTTGATGAACAAACAATATAACCGTGGCCAACAGGGTGCCGGTATTGCTTGTGTGAAACTGAATGCTTCGCCGGGCGAAGATTATATGTTCCGTGAGAGAGCCGAAGGTTCCGGTGCAATATCAGAAGTTTTCGATCTGGCAAACAAGAGCATTCTTTCTCATCCAAAAGAGATGAAGAACAATGCCAATTATGCTTATCGCCATTTTGGCTTTGCCGGTGAGTTGTATATGGGTCACTTGCGCTATTCGGCTACAGGAAAAACCGGTATGCAGTATGTTCATCCGTTTTTGCGCCGTAACAACTGGAGAGCAAAGAATCTTGCTCTTTGCGGAAACTTTCATATAACAAATGTTGAGGATGTCTTCCACGAACTTGTGTCACACGGTCAGCATCCACGTGTACATGCCGATACATATATCATGCTTGAATTGATGGGTCATCGTCTCGACCGCGAAGTTGAGCGTATATTCAAGGAGTGTGAGGCAGAAGGTCTTACAGGCATGAATATTACTAATACCATCGAGGAACGCGTTAATGTTGCAAATGTATTGCGTACATCTACTCCTATGCTTGACGGCGGTTATGTGTTCTGTGGTGTTACCGGTAGTGGAGAAATGTTCGCTATGCGCGACCCATGGGGCGTGCGTACAGCATATTGGTATGCCAATGAGGAAATTTTTATCATGGCAAGCGAACGTGCGGCATTACAGACTGCAATGAACCTCAAAGAAGAGGAAGTTATAGAACTCAAACCCGGTGAAGCACTTATCGTAAACAAACGTGGTGAGGTGCGTACCGAACAGATTATATCTCAAAAGGCATTCTTGCCATGCTCATTCGAGCGTATATACTTCAGCCGTGGTAACGACGGTGACATATATAAGGAGAGAAAGCTTTTGGGATCAAACTTGAAAGAGCAGATATTGAAGGCTATCAACTACGACCTTGACAATACAGTATTCTCATTTATTCCAAATACTGCCGAAATGGCATTCTATGGTATGGTTGAGGGTATGCAGGAGTATCTTGACGAGTGGAAGATAAAGGAGATAAATTCCGGAAAACAGTTTACTCCCGAGGAGTTGAATGCCATTGTTACAAAGAAGGTGCGTCAGGAGAAAGTAGCCAACAAGGATATCAAGATGCGTACATTCATATCTACGACTGACAAGCGCAATGACCTTGCTTCGTATGTATATGACATTACTTATGGAACAATCAAGCCAAAGGTTGACAATCTCGTTGTTATCGATGACAGTATCGTGCGTGGTACTACATTGAAACAGAATATCCTTAATATCCTTGACCGTCTTGAACCAAAGAAGATTGTGGTTGTATCGTCAAGTCCTCAGATTCGTTATCCCGACTATTACGGTATCGATATGGAGAAATTCGACCACTTTGTTGCATTCAAGGCTGCACTCGAGTTGTTGTATGAGAACGGCAAACGTTCACTCATCGACGAGACATACAGAGCTTGTGTTGAGGAACTCAAGAAACCGGATGCAGAGCAGGTTAACTGCACACGTGCCATCTATAAGCCATTTACAGCCGATGAGATATCACGCAAGATTGCCGATTTGCTCAAGCCTGTTGACTTGAATGCTGAACTGGAACTTGTATTCCAGAGCCTCGAAGGCTTGCACGATGCTTGTCCTAACCATTTGGGTGACTGGTACTTCAGCGGTATTTATCCAACTCCCGGCGGTAACCGTCTTGTGAACGAGGCATTTGTATATCATTACGAAAAGTACTTATATAAGTAAATAAAAACAAATATTATATAATCATGAAAGAACAACTGAAAAAGGTATTGTTACTTGGCTCGGGTGCGTTGCGCATCGGTCAGGCAGGTGAGTTTGACTATTCAGGCTCGCAAGCGTTGAAGGCTCTTCGCGAAGAAGGTATCCAGTCTGTGCTCATCAACCCTAATGTTGCTACTATTCAGACATCTGAGGGTATTGCGGACAAGGTATATTTCTTGCCGGTAGATGTGCATAATGTAGAGGAAATCATCAAGAAGGAAAAACCGGACGGTATTCTGTTGGCATTCGGTGGACAGACTGCACTGAACTGCGGAACAGAACTTTATCAAAAAGGTATCCTGCAGAAATATGGCGTGAAGGTACTTGGTACATCGGTAGAGGCTATCATGTACACCGAGGACCGCGACCTCTTTGTAAAGAAACTCGATGAGATTCCAATGAAGACTCCTGTGAGCCAGGCTGTCGAGAGCATGGAAGATGCTCTTGCCGCTGCACACAGAATCGGATTCCCTGTGATGGTACGTTCTGCCTACGCTCTTGGTGGTCTCGGTAGCGGTATCTGTCGCGACGAGGAAAGCTTTAAAGAGCTTGCTGAGAGTGCTTTCACATTCTCTAACCAGATTCTTGTTGAAGAGTCATTGAAAGGTTGGAAGGAGATTGAGTTTGAGGTTATCCGCGATGCGAATGACCTCTGCTTTACTGTGGCAAGCATGGAAAACTTTGACCCGCTCGGTATCCACACCGGTGAGTCAATCGTTGTTGCTCCTACCTGCTCACTCACTCCCGAACAGGTGAAGTTCATGCAGGAGATTTCTGTAAAGGCAATCCGTCACCTTGGTATAGTAGGTGAGTGTAATATCCAGTATGCATTCAATGCGGAGACAAACGACTATCGCGTAATTGAGGTTAATGCCCGTTTGAGCCGTTCTTCAGCTCTTGCATCAAAGGCTACAGGTTATCCTCTCGCATTCGTAGCGGCAAAGATTGCTCTTGGCTACACTCTCGACGAGATTGGCGAAATGGGTACACCGAACAGCGCATACAAAGCTCCAGAACTTGACTATCTTATCTGTAAGATACCTCGTTGGGACTTGACAAAGTTCGCCGGCGTATCACGTCAGATTGGTTCAAGCATGAAGTCTGTTGGTGAAATCATGTCTATCGGTCGCAGCTTCGAGGAGGTAATCCAGAAGGGTTTGCGTATGATAGGTCAGGGTATGCACGGTTTCGTAGGTAACGAACATACTCATTTCGATAACCTCGATGAGGAACTTGCCAACCCTACAGATATGCGTGTGTTCTCAATAGCATCGGCTCTTGAGGCTGGTTACACTGTTGAGCGCATAAGCGAACTTACAAAGATTGACCCATGGTTCATCGGCAAATTGAAGAACATTGTAGATTACAAGCATGTTCTTGAAGGATATAATACACTCGAAGAGTTGCCCGAAGATGTATTGCGTAAGGCTAAGTAGCTTGGCTTCTCCGACTTCCAGATTTCACGCTTCGTTCTCAAGAACGAGAAGAACATGGAAACCGGTAACCTTGCTGTACGCGCACGCCGTAAGGAACTCGGCATCCTTCCTGCTGTAAAGAGAATAAATACTGTTGCATCGGAGCATCCCGAACTTACAAATTATCTTTACATGACATACGGTGTCAAGGGATACGATGTGAACTATTATAAGAATGACAAATCGGTTGTTGTACTTGGTTCAGGTGCTTACCGTATCGGTTCTTCGGTTGAGTTCGACTGGTGTTCTGTTAATGCTGTTCAGACAGCACGCAAGCTCGGTTACAAGTCAATCATGATTAACTATAACCCTGAGACTGTATCTACCGACTACGATATGTGCGACCGCCTGTACTTCGATGAGTTGTCATTGGAGCGCGTACTCGACGTTATCGACCTTGAGCAGCCGGGTGGTGTGATTGTATCGGTAGGTGGTCAGATACCTAACAACCTTGCAATGAAGCTTCATCGTCAGGCTGTGCCCATCCTTGGTACATCACCTCTTTCAATCGACCGCGCCGAGAACCGTCACAAGTTCTCTGCAATGCTCGACCAGCTTGGTATCGACCAGCCTGCATGGAAGGAGCTTACAAGCCTTGAGGATATGAAGGAATTCGTTGACAAAGTTGGTTATCCTGTACTTGTACGTCCTTCTTACGTGCTTTCAGGTGCGGCAATGAACGTATGCTACAACGAAGAGGAGTTGCATGAGTTCCTCAAGATGGCAGCAGACGTGTCAAAGGAATTCCCTGTTGTTGTATCACAGTTCATGACTGATACCAAGGAAATTGAGTTCGACGCTGTTGCACAGAACGGTGAGGTAGTGGAGTATGCAATTTCAGAACACGTTGAATTTGCCGGTGTACACTCCGGTGACGCAACACTTGTATTCCCCGCACAGAAGATATACTTTGAGACAGCACGTCGCATCAAGAAAATTTGCCGTCGTATTGCGAAAGAACTTAACATCTCAGGACCTTTCAACATCCAGTTCCTTGCCAAGAACAACGAGGTTAAGGTTATCGAGTGTAACTTGCGTGCATCACGCTCGTTCCCATTCGTATCTAAGGTGTTGAAACGTAACTTCATCGAGACTGCCACACGCATCATGCTTGATGCTCCTTATACAAAACCTGACAAGTCTGCGTTCGACATTGAACACATTGGTGTCAAGGCTTCGCAGTTCTCTTTCAGCCGTCTGCATCAGGCAGACCCTGTATTGGGCGTTGATATGTCATCAACAGGTGAGGTTGGTTGCATCGGCGATGACTTTGAAGAGGCTTTGTTGAATGCGATGATAGCCGTTGGCTACAATGTGCCTGAGAAGAATGTAATGGTTTCATCAGGTGCTGCCAAGTCAAAGGTTGATTTGCTCGAGCCTGCAGCAATTCTTGCACAGAAGGGTTACAATATCTTCGCAACATCAGGTACTGCTAAGTTCCTCAACGAGCATGGTATCAGTACAACTCCTGTAATATGGCCCGATGAAGATCCTAATGCCGAGAACAATGTGATGCAGATGATAGCAGACCATCGTTTCGACCTTATCATCAACATACCAAAGAACCATACAAAACGTGAGTTGACAAACGGTTATCGCATACGTCGTGCAGCTATCGACCACAATATTCCTTTGATTACAAACGCACGTCTTGCGAGCGCATTCATCCGCTCATTCTGCAAGATTAATGTCAAGGAGTTGCCGGTAAAGAGCTGGGACGAGTTCAAGTAACCAATAATATAAAAAATGAATAGAGTAGTTCGCAATGAGCTGCTCTATTCATTTTTTATATATTAACGTGAGCACGATATAAGAATTTATACTAAAATTTAGCGTACTTTGTCATCTCGAACGTACGTGAGAGATCTCTTATTTTACGATATTTTTGAGATCCCTCGTCGCTACGCTCTGTCGGGATGACAGGTTCGCGATTTGATTTAGCTTATATCGAACTAACGTTATATTACCAACCAAACTCTCTATTTTAACAATAAAATGCATCGCAGGCAAGGAATAGCCTCCAGCCTGCGATGCCAAAATTATGAAAAGATAAATTATTTTTTCTTTATCTCTGTTTCGAAGCGACGTGTGGCTTCTCCGCCTTCGCTACATGCGCAAGGACCTGTGATACATCCACCGGGACACGACATCACCTCGACGAGTTTGCCGGGGCATTTGCCTGTCTTGGCGTATGCTTTAAGCATTGCAATATTCTTCTTGTGAAGGTCGGCTATTACAACGCCTTCGAGTTTTTCGTCGCCAATGTGGTTCTTTACTGCAGTAAATACGCCTGTTGTCTTTGCAAAGTTATGTGCATCGCGTGATGCGTGTTCTGCAGGTGTGTAAGGCATTGTACTCTCAATGTCTATACCCATACCCTGAATAACCGAATTGAGCTCGCGGAATGTCCACACGTAATCCACATTCTTGTCTGCTGCGCCTTCGGCTTTCTTTGATGCACATGGTGCAATGAACACCGTTTTACAATTCTCTCCAAATTTCTCTTTTGCGTAGATTGCAGTGTAGTGCATTGGAGAGCCTGTAGATGATACGTACTTTACAATTTCAGGAATATGCTTCTTTGCAAGATTGACGTATGCCGGACAACAACTTGTTGTCATGAATGGCTGTCCTTCCTCGATTTTTTCCTGCAACTCTTCTGCTTCGCGACGGATTGTCTCTTCTGCGCCGTATGCTACTTCTACAATATCGCTGAAGCCAATGGCTTTCAATGCACCATATACATGTTCGATAGGCTTACCGAATTGTGCAAGCACTGCCGGAGCTACCATAGCGATAACCTTTTCTTCTTTCTGTATCTCTTTGAGTACATCAAAGACTTCGCACTTGTCAAAAATTGCTCCGAATGGGCAGGCGTTGAGGCATTTGCCACAATAGATACACTTTTCGGGGTCGATATGCTCTACACCATATTCATCCTTTGAGATAGCCTTAACGGGGCATGCCTCTTCGCATGGTACAGGCATATATATGATCGCATGGTAGGGGCACACCTGGTGACATTTGCCACAGCTGATACACTTTTCGTGGTCGATATGTGCCTTGTCGTCCTTGTCGTAATATACTGCACCTTTAGGGCAACTTGTGTAGCAGGGGCGTGCAACGCAACCACGGCAAAGGTTTGAAACTTCGTACTTGCTCTTTACGCATGAAGAGCATGCTTCGTCCATCACATGGAGTATTGCTCCATCTTCCAAATGTATTCCATCGCGTTTGTACATGCGCTCGACATACTTGCTCAGAGTGTCCATTTCATTGACCTCGTCCTGCATGGTGAATCCGAGCATCACCATTGTTTTGTACTTTATAACAGCACGTTCCTTGTGGATACAGCATCGTCCCTTTGGCTTTTGGTTACGGGGATACATTTCGTATGGCATGCTGTCGATTTTCTCTTGAAGCTCGTTGCGCTTCCACATTGATACCAACTGTGTTAAAAGCTTATAACGTACAAACATAGTATTATTGCTATATTCCATTTTGTAAATTTTGTTGTAAATGTAGCTAAAAAAGAGCAAATTCAACTATTTTTGCAGTAATGTTTCACACAGAAACCCAAAAAAATGTCGGAAAAGGGTATAAATGGGTTGATTTCGATTCTAAGGGATGCTGAAAATGTACCAAAAGATGTGTGGTACTCCTTGTTGATGCTCGATGTCGATGAGCGCAAGGAGGTTGTTTCGTTGGCACGAAGGATTACCGAAGAGAACTTCGGAAAAGGAGTTTTTGTGCGTGCGTTGATTGAAATAAGTTCATACTGCAGGAATAACTGCCGTTACTGCGGTTTGCGTGCGGCAAACAAAGATGCTGTACGTTACAGGTTGACAAAAGAGGATATTCTGGAGTGTTGCAATGAGGCTGCATTGTTGGGATTCAATACATTTGTCATGCAGGGCGGTGAGGATGTTGTGCAGAACGATGAGTGGATTGCTGATGTTGTAAGGAGTATAAAAGAACTTTACCCGAACAAGGCTGTTACATTATCGTTGGGTGAACGCAGTGATGAAGGTTATGCTCTGTTGCGCTCTGCCGGTGCCGACCGCTATCTGTTGCGGCACGAAACGGCATGCGAAAAACATTATTCGGTATTGCATCCTGCAATAATGAGCAGTG
>JAGBSZ010000052.1 GCA_017631585.1 Bacteroidaceae bacterium | reverse complement strand
TATCTCAATTATTGAAAATCGACGGTTCGTTTTTCGTTCCTTACTTTACACTTATTTCTCTGTCCGATTTCTCAAACAAAGACCGTTGTACTGCTTGTCTGTATGGAATGGTTTCAAGGATCATCATGCTATCGTTTTTCATCGCGTTACCGCGTTGCTTCCCGAAAGCGAGTGCAAAGGTAGTACTATTTTTTATATCTGCAAACAAATGGAGAAACTTTTTTGCCAAAAAATTAAACTTTTTTAAACGAGTATTGATTTTCAACGATTTACAAAAGCAGATTTTTTCAGCATTTTTCAAGCATCAATACAGATGTGAGACAAAAGTTTTTTTACGCCATTAAATATTTACCCCACACATGGAAATTTTACTTTTGTTTGGTAAGAATCTCTTCGAGTTTACGAGCATCGAGATTCTGTATAAGCTTGCCACCGATGGCAGCAGATATTGTTCCGGTCTCCTCTGAAACAACAATTGCTATAGCATCGTAAATCTCTGTGATACCTATCGCCGAACGGTGACGCAAGCCGAGTTTCTTTGAAATATTCATATTGTGCGAAACAGGCAGAATGCACTGCGCTGCCGTTATACGTCCGTTCTGAATAATCATCGCACCATCGTGCAACGGAGCATTTTTGAAAAAGACGGCCTCCACAAGACGCTGACTGATATTGGCATTTATAGTTTCTCCTGTTTTTACAATATCATCGAGTAACATATTACGCTGAACAACTATAAGTGCACCAACTTTTTGCTGCGCCATACTGTTGCATGCAAGAACGATAGGCATAACCTCAGTTGCATTTGAATCTTTCTTGTCGCGCGAGAAGAATTTTGAAAGAAAGCCGAAATGACGGTGCGAGCCCAGAGTACGGAAGAAGTTTCGTATCTCCTCCTGGAAAATAACCACCAGAGCAAGCGTACCGACACTCATAAGTTGGTCCAGAATAGAACCGAGCAGACGCATCTGCAACATTTTTGACACAAAGAGCCATGAGAAGATAAATACAAGTATTCCCACAAACACATTGAGAGAACCCGAATCCTTCATCAGGCGATACATATAATAGAGCATAAGTGCCACCAGCACCACGTCTATAATATCCATTATTGAAATATCAAAAAACATACCTTATTATATAATATATATCATTTAGTATTCACAGCCTGCCACAGTTTCACTGCCTGCACAGCCTCCTTTACATCATGCACACGCAAAATATCCGCACCCCTGTCGAGAGCCATGGTATTAAGAGCCACCGTACCACCAAGAGCATCCCCCGCATCAACACCAAGAGTTCTTGTAATCATAGACTTGCGCGACACCCCTACAAGCAACGGAGCCTCGAGCAAGGCAAACTCACGCATATTGCCGAACAGTTCAAAATTCTGCTCCAGCGTTTTTCCAAAGCCGAATCCAGGATCGACAACAACATCACAGAGCCCCTCTTGTCTTAATTGCCACATTTTTTGCGAGAGCGACGTAAGCACCTGCGCCGTGCAACAATCCGATGAAGTTACATCAGAAGAATGAGTAAGGACATACGGAAGCCTTGCCTCCACAACAGCATCAAACATATCACTGTCCCAATCAAAGCCCGAGACATCATTTATTATCGACACGTTATGTTCCTTTACACACTCCCTCACCACAGCTGCACGGAAAGTGTCAATAGAAATTACAGCACCGGGCAACTCTTTGTCAAGAATATCAAGCGCCGCATGCAATCTCGCAAGTTCCTCACTCTCCGACACCGGCTCACTGCCCGGACGCGTTGAACATGCACCCAGGTCGAGTATTGCCGCACCATCGGCAAGCATAGCCTTGGCACGTTCGAGCAAAGCCCCACCCTCTACACGCGACGACGCATAGAACGAGTCAGGGGTAACATTCAATATACCCATGACAACAGGAGCATCAAGTTCCACGAGCCTACCTTTAATATTTATAGAATATGCCATAATGAATGCGAAGATAGCAATATTTTTACTAAATTCGCAAAGGATTATGAAATAAGTAACAGTAACACCATGCAACGATATCACTTCAATGTAGCCGGACATGCATTCTCCATAACAGCAGAAGCTGACATACCCGAGATGCTGACCAATCTGAAACCCTTCGTAACAGAAAACGGAGAAGAGACACTGTTCGACCTGACCATCGACAACAGCATCGTCCCCGCATGGGAAGGAAACAAGATAGGCACTTTCCCATGTCCCTCAGCCACATTCGAAGTGTATAAGCTCACCGACGGCGCATACCGCATACTTGTATCGGACGAAAACAATATCCCTTGCGCCTTTATAAAGAGTGATGCAGGGTACAAAGAATTCACCATAGCCACACGAGGCAACGCACAGAACATTGAATTCGGGCTCAACAACTCCATCATGGTAATATACACAATATGCACAGCCCCGCACAAGACGCTTCTGGTACACTCATCGGTGGTTGAGAACAACGGCAAGGCATATATGTTCCTTGGCGCGAGCGGACGAGGCAAGAGCACACACAGCGACCTGTGGACAAAGCACATCCCGGGCAGCACCCTCATCAACGACGACAACCCCGTGATTAGGATAGCCCACGACGGCACACCTATAGTATATGGCAGCCCATGGAGCGGCAAACGCCCCATATATAAAAACGTGCAATACCCAATAGGAGGTATCACCGCAATAGAGCAGGATAAAGATAACAGCATAAAGCGAGAAAGTATCCCCGTAGCATTCGGCATAATGCTAAGCTCGTGCAGCACCCTAAAATTCGACAAAGAGATACACATGCATATATGCAAGAGCATATCAGACTTGCTCCTGCGCATCCCCATCCACACACTATACTGCCGCCCTGATGCAGAGGCGACACAAGTGTCAAGCCAAGCCTTTGGATTATGAAAGAGAAGCACAATCTGATACAGGTTGAAAACCACCTGCTCATGCAGGAGATAACCCGAATGTTCAACGAAAAAGGCAAACAGAGTGTCACATTCGTTGTTCGCGGATACAGCATGCGTCCATTCCTCGAAGACCGTCGCGACAAGGTGATACTCACACCACCGCGTACCCCAATGGTTGGCGATGTTGTTCTTGCCGCAATAGGAGAGAGAGTATATGCCCTGCACCGTGTCATAAAGATTGAAGACGGTACATACACCATGCGTGGCGACGGCAATCCCCTATCCATGAAAGAGCAATTCCGCCAAGCAGACATCATAGGCATTGCCCAAGCATTCATAAGGAAAGGCAAGGTTGTTTCCACCGCCGGCTTTAAATGGCAAGCATATTCATTCGTTTGGAAGATGCTCACACCTTTCCGCAGGATATTGCTTGCCATATATAGAAGGGTAAAATAAGGGAAACAAATTGCACAAATTAACCCCTCAGTCGCAAGCGACAGTTGCTTACAGCGAGCCTTGGCTACACTCGTTGTGAAGCGCAAAAGCAAACTTTGCGTCTCACTCGTTTGCACAAGCCTTGTCCCTAAAACAGGGGAGCAATAAAAAGAGCAAAGAAAAATTAAATTGACAATAGTAATAATATTCTCCCCCTGCATTTAGGGGGACGAGAGGCTTGCCTCGGAGGTGTGTCTATTCCTAAAATAGGTTTACAAAAAACAGATATTAATTGTAACCTAATTTAGTACAAAATGACAACAAAACGTAGGACATTTAATGATGCCGATCGCCTTCAACTCATTAATGAGTATTTGGTGTCAGGCGAGAGTAAAGAAGTTTTTCAAGCAAAAAGAAGGCTTGGACATAGTGTTTTGTCAAGATGGATGCTTAACTTTGGCATCTCGGAGCAGACAAAACCAATCCAAATGCCAAAGACAGATACAAAAAATTATTACGAACAGCAGCTACAGGATGAAATTAATCGCCTTAAAAAGGAACTTGAATACGAAAAGCTTCGTTCCAAGGCATTTGAGACAATGATATCCGTTGCAGAGGAAGAGCTAAAGGTTGACATAAGAAAAAAACATGGTGCCAAACAGTAAGTAAGCTGCGCGCAGTTTCCAAAATCTCATTGGATGTGCTGTGCGGTCTGTTTGGCAAGACCCGTCAGGCTTACTACCGCCGTCTCAACTATAGATATATTGAAATGGCAACAGAAGAGATTGTTCTTTCACTTGTTTATAAATACCGTAGCGAGATGGGGCGCATAGGCTGTCGTAAATTGCAGCATCTAATCAACAGCCGTCTTCCATCCGACATGCATATAGGTCGTGATGCACTTTATTCATTGCTTGAGCGCAACTCTCTCTTGCATCACCGTCGTCGCAGGACGACCCGTACAACCTGGAGCAACCATTGGATGCACAAATATCCGAATCTGATATGTGACATTGTTCCAACCGCCAGCAATCAGATATGGGTGAGTGACATAACCTATATAGAGACCCAAAATGAGGGCTTTGTTTACCTACACCTTGTTACAGACCTATATTCCCGCAAGATAATGGGGTGGAACCTGAGTCCTACATTGCATGCAGAATACACACTTCAGGCATTGAAAATGGCTATACGCAATGCAGGATGTTCTCTTTCGGGATTGATACATCATTCAGACCGCGGTTGTCAATACTGCTGTGAAAGATATGTGTCATTGCTCAAGGAACAAGGCATAATGATAAGCATGACACAAAGTGGAGACCCACTAGAGAACTCAGTTGCCGAGCGTGTAAACGGTATTATAAAAGACGAATGGCTGACGCATGAGACGGTTATCGACAGCAATGCAGCCGTCAAACGTATTAGCGAGATAGTAAACATATACAACAATGTACGTCCCCATGCGAGCCTTGACTATATGACGCCTAACGATGCTTATCGGGAAACAGGATTGATTAAACGAAGATGGAAGAATTGCTATAGTTCTGGGAATTACAATAACGAAGATGTGATAACGTTATTAACGCGATGACAACCTATAG
>JAGBSZ010000051.1 GCA_017631585.1 Bacteroidaceae bacterium | reverse complement strand
TGAGGAGTAAGTTACATATAGACGAATAGAACTAAAGAGTGCTGCCCCGGGGCAGCACTCTTTATTTCTATTCGTTGTTCATCTCCTTGATGTCAATCTCGTGTTCTTTGGCTTCGCCAAGGAGGTGCTTGCTGAAGAAGTCAGCCATTTTCCAGAAGAAGAATTCATCCTTTGTCTCAAAGCCGTGACGGTCACCGGGCAGGTATAGCATCTCAAAGCGTTTGTTGGCGCGTATGAGTGCGTCAACCACACGGGTGGTGTTTGCAGGGTGGACATGGTTGTCCATGTCGCCTGTTACCAACAGCAGGTGTCCTTTCAGACGGTGTGCAAGCTCCTGATTAGTGCTTATGTTGTAAGAGAATGTCGTGTCCATTTCAATAATTCCGTCTTTGTTCTTTTTCTCTTTTACCTCTTCCTTGATACCATGGTGCTTTTCGCTCCACCAGTTGTTGTAGATGCGGTTGTCGTGGTTGCCGGCACATGATACGGCGGCTTTGAAAAAGTCGTTGTATGTGAGTATGGCTGCTGTTGACATGAATCCGCCGCCTGAATGTCCGTGGATACCCACATTCTCTCCGTCGATAAAACTGTGTCGTGCTATCAGCTGCTGTGCGGCAGCTTTCTTGTCAGCCAAGCCGTAGTCGCGCAGGTTGCCGTAGCCAAAGTTATGGTACCACTTTGAACGGTTGGGGTGTCCTCCGCGGTTACCTACAGTGACAACAATGAATCCCATCTGTGCAAGGCGGTCGATGCGGTTCATGCCGCTATACCAGCTCTGCTCCACAGCTTCGGTCTGCGGTCCTGGATATACATATTCAATCAACGGATAGCATTTTGTGGAGTCAAAGTCGAATGGCTTGTACATCACGCCATGAAGGTCGGTGATGCCATCGGCTGCTTTTACCGTGAAACGTTCAGGGAATTTGTATCCTGCCGCAAACAGTTGTGACAGGTCGGCTGTGCCAAGGTGGGCAACCTTTTTGCCGTTCTTGCTGTAAACATGGTTTACCGGTGTTGTGTCAACGCGTGATGCCGAAACTACAAATGCTTCGCCGTTGTGTGCAACCGAGTAGTAGCTGATGTTCATGTCGCCCTCGTCAATCTGCTTCAATCCTGTTCCGTCAAAGTTTACGCTGAACAGGTGCATGTAATAGGGGTTCTCTTCCTTGTTGTATCCGCAGGCGGTGAAGTATATTTTCTTCTCTTTTTCGTTTACTGCAACCACATCCTCAACATGGAATGCTCCATCTGTGATGGCGTTCTTCAATGTGCCGTCGGCATTGTACATGTAGAGCATTGCCCAGCCTGTGCGCTCCGACCACTGGATGAACTGCTTGCCGCCATTGATAAGGCGTATCGGTTTGCTTTCGATGCTTGTGTTCATCTCTTCGCGTACTATGGCTGTTGCGCTGTCGCTGTCAACCGCTACGTGGCACACCTCTATGCGTTTCATGTCGCGGCTTATGCGTTCAAAGTAGAATCCGTTGTTGTCTCCGAGCCATACTCTCTTGTATGGTTGCTCCTGGCGTGTGGCATGTGTTGCCGGTCTGCCGAATAACTCTATGCGTTGGTGCTTGAACTGTGCAACATCAATCATCTTGCTTGTCTTGTTCTCGAAGTCGAAAAGCTCCATTGTCATTGTAGGTGTCTCTTCACCCGGCATCTGGTAGCGGTAGGTCTCCAGCGTGGGGCGTGGGGTACTCAGTGAGTTTATCACCCACATCTTTGAGAGGATGGAGTCGGCGCGGTGTGTCATCACAAAGTGACGTGAGTCGGGGCTCCACAAGCATCGTACAAAGTAACGCTTTGTGCTGTCGGGCTTCTCGTCGAGAGAGTGGTACGCATAGCATTTGTTTGGTCTTCCGCCTGTTGTAAGACGATGCTCTGTTATTGTAGTGTCCTTGTCCCAAAGGCGCAATTTGTCAAGGTCCTCGCGTGACATGTACCAAAGGTCGTAGTTCTTCTCATAGACTGCATATTTGCCGTCGGGAGATACGTTTGCCCATCCCGGATATGTGGGGTAGAGGTCTTCTATCTCGTCTTTGGTGCGCTCGATAAGCTCGCTCTTGCGTATGTCATACTCGAAATAGAATGTTTTTTTCTCTTTCTTGCCTTTGTTGGCGGCTATCTTTGCGCTGTCGTTGCGCTCGTGACGTGGCAATACTTTCTGTACCTCCTTCTTTGATGAAATGTCAAAGCGTACGTAGCGGTCCTCGCGTATTATCCTGTTTATGCTGATGGGCAGGTGCTGAGCATCGTAGGGGTCGCCTGTGCGCAAAGTCACCTCTTTAGCGAGCCAATCCATGTCCCACAATTTGCGTTTTGTGCCTTTTACGGCATCCACCAGATAGAAGTTGCGTCCGTTGGTGTCGTTCCATGCGTAGATGAATTCACGACCGTTGGCAAGCCACACAGGGCGTATTTCGGTCTGTTTCACCATGCGTGAGATTTTCTTTGGCGAGAAACGTTCGGCGAGTGCGTAGTTAGGGCGTACTTTATTGTCGTTATTCTGTGCCTCTGCTTCCGTTGCTGTAAACAGCAGTGGCAATGCCATCAGTAGTGATAGAACAAATGTGTTTTTTTTCATAAAGTATCAGAAACTTTCTTCGTTTATCGTTAATCCTTATTATGTATGTGTAATGTGTCAAGGATTTTCTTGAATCCGCGACGTTTGTTTATGTCAATCTTGGCAATACCGCCTGTCGATGTCTCCTTGTATAGGCTCGGCAAGTCGTGACCGGTCTCTTTCATCACTTCCACAATGCGGTCGTAGTCAATCTTGTGCTTGCCGTCTGACAGTGCCGAATATGTGCATGCATCGAGAGCGCGTGATGCGGCAATGGCGTTACGTTCGATACATGGAACCTGCACCAATCCGCAAAGTGGGTCGCATGTCAATCCAAGATGGTGCTCCAATCCCATTTCTGCAGCATATTCTATCTGGTTGATTGTGCCACCGAATAATTGGCAAGCCGCAGCCGCAGCCATGGCGCATGCTACGCCAATCTCGCCCTGGCAACCAACGTCGGCACCCGAAATGGATGCATGCTCTTTGGCAACATTGCCAAAGAGTCCGGCTGTTGCAAGGGCACGCAGAATACGTGCATCGGAGCAGTTGTGTGATGTGTGCAGGTGGTAGAGTACAGCCGGAAGAACACCGCTTGAACCGCATGTGGGCGAGGTTACTATGGTGCTTCCGCTAGCGTTCTCCTCGGATGTGGCAAGAGCGTATGCATATACTTTTGCCTTGCTGCTTACTGCCGCGCTGTACGACATGGATTTGTTCATGTATGTGTTTGCCTTGCGCTGAATGCCAAGTCCGCCGGGCAGTACACCTTCGTTCTCCAGTCCACGCTGTATGGTCTCTTTCATTGTCTCCCACACTGTGGATAGAAAACCCCAAATCTCCTTTCCTTCATATTTCTCGACATATTCCCAGAAACTGCAGCCGGTGTTGTCGCACCAGTCCATAATTTCGTGTATGGTTGTGAGTGGGTATATATCCTCCTCGTTCTTTGTTGTCTCTTCGTTGGCAAGCTCGCCGCCACCTACGCTGTATATGGTCCATTTGTCAATGACCTTGTCATCCTTTATTCCCTCAAACAGCATTCCGTTGGGGTGGAATGGCAAGAAAACATCAGGCTTCCAGATAATTTCTAATTTGGCAATAGGTTCAAGCTCTTTTATTATTGCAACGTCTGTCATGTGACCTTCGCCTGTTGCGGCAAGGCTTCCGTAGAGTGTTACTCTGTAACTGTCCACATCGTGACAACGCTCTGCGAAAATCTTTGCGGCACGGTTGGGTCCCATTGTGTGGCTGCTCGATGGTCCAAGGCCAATCCTGAAAAGTGAGCGTAGTGATTTCATATATATAGATGTTGTTAAGTTTATGGTTATATCATGCGAATATACTATTTTATTGTGATAATTGCTATATTTTATGTTTTATGTTATTGCAAAAAGTTTTTCTGAAATGGTTTTAAAATTGTAATTATTGTGAAATTGTGTTATAAAATAGGACAAATGTTAAAAATGAGTTGGAAATCTTGTTTTATTTATATAAAATTGCAAAAAGATTTTTTACAATTGTTACACTATGATTAAGAATAAATTTACTATAGTACTATTATTGATACTTGCTCTTGCAGTCTATAATTCCAATGCCCAGCGGTTGTACGACCCTTATTTCAGGGAACCGCTTCCATTGACTGCTCCGGAGTGGATGAAGCAGATAGAAAAGGACCCTTCGGGGGTTAATTTCCATGAGATGCAACGCCTGTTCAACGAATGGAAGGCTGTCGATGTGGATGCGCGTGTGAAAACGGTTGAGAACAAGCCTGCAGTTAATTTTTATCGCAGGTGGATGGCTGCCTATCGCGACTTTGTCGCTCCTGACGGTACAATTTGCCTGCCAACAATGGAACAGTATGCCGCGAAGGTGGATTCAATGAACAGTCGCACCAAATCCGGCGCAATGCGCTCGACATCGGTACGTTCTGCCCTGAGTGATAAGATATGGCGCAACATTGGTCCTAACCGCACATATCAGAATAATAACGGTGTCGTTTCGCGCAAGGACCATCAGGTATGTGTGTTCCGTATTGCCGTGGCATTGAGTGACAGTGCAACGTTATATTGCGGAACAGAGTCGGGAGTGGTGTTCAAGACTACAAACCATGGCGAATCGTGGGAAGCATGCGCGCCGGAACATAATTTCGGAGGGTCGATATACAGTATTGCCATTCATCCCACTGACAAGAATATTGTTTATGTGGGTGGCGGTCCGTGGCTATGGAAGAGCGTTGACGGCGGTGATTCGTGGGTGCGTTGCGGAAATATCGAACATCGTGTAAATTCCATACGTATCGACCCGCGGAACACTGATTATATAACTGTTGCCGCCGGTGGTGATGATACAAAAAACACGGGTGGCGGTTTTTATATTTCGTCGGACGGCGGTATTTCGTTCGGCTGTACTCTGAGAGGTTGCAGCTTCGACCATGAACTACAGCCCGGCAATCCCGACCGTATATATCTTGTACGACGTGAGTCCGGTCCTTGGGCTGACATATATGTGTCGGAAGATGCCGGTTTCAGCTGGCGTGCGTTGGAACTGCCTGTTGATGTGGATATGATGATATGCGGTCGCCTGGCTGTGAGTGAAGCTCAGGGTGGTGAAAACTATGTATATGCTCTTGTAACATGCGACTCTTGGGGTTACGATGCCGGTCCTATTGGCGGTAAGGGTACTCCGTATATTCTTGTTTCAAAGGATTGTGGCGAGAGTTGGGAAAATCAGACCGACAAGGGCGGCAAGTTCTATGATATTACATTCTCTCCTATTATGGATGCCGCAGGCGGTCAAGGATTCTTTGATATGATGATTGGTGCATCGGCTGAAAATCCGGCGCATGTGCTGTTCGGTCTTACATCGCTCTACCGTTCAACAGAGGAAGGCGTGGCGAACTATCGCGACAATGCAATCGGCGGTTATCAGCGTAACGATTGGATGCACTGCGATATTCAGGATATTGCTGTTCATCCGTGCGGAGATACATGGATTTGCAACGATGGTGGCATAAAATATTCGCGCGATTTCTTTGAGACAAAAGGCGAGGACCGTCATGATGGTGTCTATGCTTCGGATTATCAAGGCTTGGGTGTGGGATGGAACGAGGATGTCATGGCTGCCGGACGCTGGCACAACGGTGATGTGGTACATGCCGCATCATACGGTGAGGGTAACTCTGTGCATGTAGGAGGTGTGGAGATTGCTACAGGATATGTGATGAAGAGCAATCCTTGGAAAGTATATTTTACCGATGCTTCTACACGTATAATGCCTCGAGAGATGGACGGCATAACCGGTGAGGATTTCAGAACATGGTTCTCTGACAAGAAACCGCATGAGGTGTTGCGTATAAACGGAGAGATTGCAACCGACCCACGTTATGCCTTGAAGGTATTCCTGCAGGATATGACCGATACATGGGGTGGTTATCTCTCATACGACGAGGGTGCTTCGTTCCAGAAGGTTTTTGATAGCGAGGGTGAAGATTTCTATAGCTATGAGTTTGCACGTACCAATCCTGACCGTATGTATATTGTCGGCGCATGGAATCTGTGGCGTTCCGATGACGGGGGGCAGACATTCCACGAATGTACTCAACCGTTCCCAATCACCGACGACTATATCCATTTTACCCGCGTGGTGGTTGACCCTAACGACGAAGACCATCTGCTTGTAATATGCAACGACCGCTATGGTGCTGTCAGCGAGAGCTTTGATGGCGGAGAAAACTGGAGTGCATACAATCTTGCCAATCTGTCCGATATCAGGATACATCAGATAATCCTTGTAGGTGATGAGTACAACAGCACGTATGTAACAAGTTATGATGGTGCAAAGGTCTATTTCCGCGACAATACAATGACCGATTTTATCGATTATTCAAGCGGCTTGAACCCGGGTGCGCGTATTTCTAAGGTTGTTCCTTTCTATAAGAACGGAGTTCTGCGTATGGCAACGAATCAGGGTGTTTGGGAAGCTCCTTTATATCATCAGGATTTTGTTCCTGTAGCCCAGCCTATGGCTTTGAATCTCGGTAGCGGTGACCTCACTGCCAATCCTCAGAAAGAGGTACAGTTCGACAGTTACAGCATTGTACGTCAGGACGAAAATACAAAGTGGCAGTGGAGTTTTTCTCCACAGCCGCAGTATGTGAGCGATGCCAATGTGCGTAATCCGCGCGTTGTATTCGGCAAGGCAGGAAACTACGATGTAACTCTTACCGTAACCACACCGGCTGGAACATCATCGCGCACAATAAATGATATGATAACCATTGCCGGTGCAACAAATATCGATTCAGCCAAAGTAGGTGAGGTGGGGCTTGAAAAGAATGTTGTAGCCAAAGGGGAAGTTGTTAAAGTGATAGCCTCCGGAATAAGCGAAGATGCCGTGCTTACCATTCATGGAACAAAAGGTCAGCTGCTGCATAAAGCTGAAATTCCTGCAAGGAGCGAATGTGTGGAGATTGCTCTTCCCGATTTTCCGGCAGGTGTGTATATTTATGTGATAAAGACTGCCACACAGAAGTTCTTCGGGCAATTTATAGTGAAATGAGAAACAAGGAATAATATCATTATCATAAAAATAAAAGTCATGAAAAAAACAATATTATCATTGCTTTGTGCATCGTCAATCCTCTGTGCAAGTGCGCAGGAACCGGTCGCAAATGATTCATTTTTTACTCCTTACAAACTGAACTATCTGCCGGCAGGTTCTCCTGCGTGGATGGCACAGCTTGCCAATCCGCAAGGACTTGATTATAATGCAATGGTTGATAGCTTTGAGGTGTATTTGAAGAATACTCCCGGTGCGCGATACAAGTCGCGTGACACAAAACAGGTGGTAAATCACTTCCGCCGTTTCCAGAAGGCTTATCTGCCGTTTGTGCAAAAGGATGGTATAATACGTCTGCCATCGGCTTCTCTCTATCACAAAGATATGCAGAGCATAGACGGGGATGTGAAACGCACCCGTGAAATGCGTCGTAGTGCCGCATCCCGAAATGCTGAAGCTCCTGTTGAATGGCAAGTGATTTCTCCTATTGTCACATACGACTATCTGCATAAGAAAGTATCTCCGGCGCAGTCGAACATCCAGCGTATGAGGGCTTCGCGCTCAAATCCCAGTGTGCTATATTGCGGTTCGGAAACCGGTCTTGTGTTCCGTTCGAGCGACAAAGGTGAATCGTGGCAACCGTGTAACGACGGTGAATGGATGGCCGGTGAGATAACAAGCATAGATATAAGCAACACTAACCCCGACCGTGTGCTTGTGGGTGCTGGCGGTGTATTCTGGATAAGCAACGACGGTGGTGCTTCGTGGGATAATATCACCCCGACAAAGGCTACATACGCACGTACAAATGTTGCTGTGTTCCATCCGTCAGATGATAAAATCATTCTTGCCGGTGACCGCGGACAGCTCTGGCGTTCTGTCGATGGTGGTGTTACATGGCAGTGGATGCTTGGCGGTATGGTGTTTGATATAAAATACTCGGTGCAGAATCCTGATGTGTGCTATGTCGCAATAGAGCAGGAGAATACTGTAAAGATGTACAAAAGTACCGACGGTGGTGCGTCGTGGAATATTCTTGCTCTTGGCAATGAACCACTGATAAGTGCGCGTATTGGTTTGAGTGAGGCTCCTTCGGGTGCTGATTATGTCTATCTGTGGGCTTGTCGCAGAAATCACCTTTCCAATTATAATCAAATATTCCTGAGCGGACCGGCTCTGTTGTATAAGAGTACCGATGGTGGTGCTTCGTTCACAGTCATTGACCCCGTGGAGCAGATGGAAGCTGTAGATAGAAATGGAGGTCAGGGATATTACGACCTGGTGTGTACAGCTTCGGCAACCGACCCGGAAATACTGCTCGTGGGTATAATACAACTCTATCGTTCTACCGATGGCGGAAAGACATTTGAAAACGTCGGCGGTTATTATGGTAAGTTCGATTTGCATTGCGACATGCAGTCCATCCAGACGAACGGCACAGGCGATACATGGCTATCGACCGATGGCGGTGTTATATACAGCAACGATTTTTTTGCCAATGATGCCCAGCCTAAGCTGAACGGTTTGTATGCAAGCGAGATGTGGGGATTTGACCAGGGTTGGAATGAGGATGTTATGGTGGGCGGACGTAATCACAACGGAAACATGTCGCAACTTGACCGTTACAATGGTGTTACATTGTCGATGCGTGGCTCGGAGCGTCCTACCGGTTATGTATTCCTCTCCAATCCGCGAAAAATAGCTTTCAGCGATTCTGAAAATGTGATTATGCCCGACGACTGGCGCGATGATTTTGTGCCGTTCCTTGATTTCTGGACCTTTCCAAAAGAGTCGTCCCAGCATGGTTTCTATTTTGAGTTCGACCCGCGTTACGCGCAGTGCTTCTACATTGTTCAAGAGAGTGATAGGGTGGATGCAAATACCCTTTGGCGTACACGCGATGACGGTGCTTCGTTCTCTTCGGTATATACGTTTGATGATCCTATAAACGCAATAGCGGTATCGCGTGCCAATCCCGATAAGATTGTGGCTTCTACTTGGGGACGCATATACTATTCGCTCGATGCCGGTGCTTCTTTCACGGAGTATAATATCCCTGATGAAATGACGTACAGCATCAATTACAAGATTGCAATCCACCCTAAGAATGAAAATGAAATTTGGGTGAGTGACGGCAATGCAGGCGGTTTCTGGCGAACAGTGAACAATGGCGAGACATGGGAAAAGTTGGATAACGGTCTCACAATCACCAATTGGGAAGGTAATATCGAGGCTCACAGTGTAGGACGTTTCTTCCTTACCGGTAATGAAAAGAATGCTGTTTATGCTATTGTTTCTACAATGGGTTATCTCAATGAAAGTTATTCAACAACACGCGGACGTGTTCTTTATCGTGACGACACCACAGATGGTTGGATTAATATAAGTGATGGTCTGCCAAAGGTTGTCAATCTGAACCGTATGCTTCCTTTCTACAAGGAGGGTGTGATACGTCTTGCCACAAACAACGGTATATGGCAACGTCCTCTTGTGGATAGCGAATTCAAGCCTATTGCGCAGCCGCTTATTCTGAATGCCGGTTCGGGCGACAATACTCATGGCAATTATCCGCGCGAGATACAGCTTGACAGCTACAGCATCGTCAACCAGAACAATGTGCAGTGGAAGTGGGAAATCAACCCGGCACCGCTTTCAATAACATCGGACGAGGTGCGCAATCCTGTTATTACAATAGAACCCGACCAGACATACGATATAACTCTCACCGTTACCACTCCCGGTGGAAGCGATACAAAGCGCATTGAAGGAATGATAAAAGGAAACAAGCCTGTTCCCGAGACTCCTACAGGTGTTGCAGGATATGTTGCAAACGAACGTGATTTGTTGCTGTTGCCGGGTTGTGTGGTTACTGCAGGCGAGGGATTGGCTTTTGTGCCGAATATGCTCGAAGGCAATGTATCGGTTGTTGTTTACGATTCAAAGGGTAGTGTAGTGTCACGTGGCGCAGGTACAAATGAAATTGTCATAGAAACCGCAGGTTTTGTTCCCGGTGTATATTACTATATGGCAACAGACGAAGCCGGATATAAGGAAACCGGTAAATTGCTTGTTAAATGATGAGTGTGAGGATATATACAACGGCTATGTTGTTGTTTACCGTTCTGCGCGTCAGTGCGCAAACGGTAAGCGACTCCATACACGGCTTTTCGCTCGATGAGTTTGTTATATCCGCTAACCGATGGTGTCAGGAAAAAGAGGCTCAACCTGTGAAGATAACAACCATGCCGTTTGAAGAATCCAACAGATATAATCCTCAGACAGCTGCCGACCTGCTTGGGCTCACAGGCGAGGTCTTTATCCAAAAGAGCCAATATGGTGGCGGCAGCCCTATGATTCGCGGTTTCTCGACAAACAGGTTGCTCTACAGTGTCGATGGCGTGCGAATGAATACAGCAATCTTCAGGTCGGGTAATCTGCAGAATGTTATTTCGCTCGACCCCTTTGCGGTTTCTTCGACAGAGGTGCTGTTTGGTCCGGGCAGTGTAAGCTATGGCAGTGATGCCGTTGGCGGTGTAATGGTTTTCAATACTCTTCGTCCCAAATTGTCTGCCGGCAAATCTCCGGTGGTTTATGGCTCTGCAACGGTGCGTACAGCATCGGCTTCGAATGAGCTGACAGCCCATCTGCACACCGGGGCAGGGTGGAAAAAGTGGGGGTTCCTGACATCATTTACAACATCTTCATTCGGTGACCTAAAGCAGGGCTTGCATGGTCCTGACGATTATGTGATGCCGTATATCGTGCAACCGAATTTTGGTCCGGGTGGCGTAAACGACAGTTTTATTGCCAACAGTAATGAACGGTTGCAGTCACCAAGCGGATATTCGCAATTCAACTTTATGCAAAAGGTGCGCTATTCGCCAACGGCAACCTGGAATATCGAGTA
>JAGBSZ010000050.1 GCA_017631585.1 Bacteroidaceae bacterium | reverse complement strand
GAGGCATGTGTCCTAGCCACTAGACGAAAGCGCCATTTGCAAAAATAAGCGGAAGCTGGGGGATTCGAACCCCCGGTACGGTTACCCGTACGGCAGTTTAGCAAACTGCTGGTTTCAGCCACTCACCCAAACTTCCATTTGGTAGCTTACGCCCTTATTTTGCGTTGCAAAGGTAGGACTATTCATTGGAATACGCAAATATTACAGGCATTATTTTTAAAAAAAATCAATAATTCGATAAATATTCTCCACTTTATCGCGTTACATTAGCATATAACAGACAAAATAACTACTTTTACAGAAACAAAAAGTTCTATGCCGATAGATGTAATAAAATACAACAGCAACATGAAAGCCGAGTGGGATGCCTTTGTCGAGACTTCCAAGAATGGAACATTCCTGTTCATGCGCAATTACATGGAATACCACAGCGACCGCTTCACCGACCACTCCCTCATGTTCTATTGCAACAACAGACTATTGGCTGTTCTGCCGGCTAATATCCGCGAGAGCGAAAAGACTCTTGTATCACACGGTGGTCTGACTTACGGAGGCTTTGTCATGCACCCCGATACCAAGACAAGCGAAATAATAGAAATTACAGAAGAGCTTAAAAAGTATATGCAAAAGAGTGGCATCAAGCACCTTATATATAAGCCTGTCCCACACATATACAGCAGAATACCGAGCGAAGAACCTCTTTACGCACTATTCCATGCAGGAGCAAAGTTGTCGGCACGTTCAATATCAACAACAATCGACAACAGGGAACGATTGAAGTTCAGCCAGCTACGCAAACGATGCATCGCCAAAGCAGCAAAGGCGGGGATAGAATGCCAAGAATCGGCAGATTATAAAAAATTCTGGAGCATATTAACCACAATATTACAGGAAAGACATAACAGCACCCCTGTACACACACAAGAAGAGATTAAACTGTTGCACAACAGATTCCCTCGCAACATAAAGCTATATACAGCCGAAAGCAAGGGAGAGACGGTTGCCGGCATTGTGGTATATGAGACTGACACAGTTGCCCATTTCCAATATATTGCCGCATCGGACGAAGGATGTTCCATTGGCGCACTCGACCTGCTGATTGCCCACCTTATTGAAAAGGTTTACGCAAACAAGCAATATATCGACTTTGGAACATCCACAGAACAGGGAGGCACATACCTCAACGAAGGTCTTATAAGACAAAAAGAGGGATTCGGCGGACGCGCTGTCGTTTATGACACCTACGAACTCAGTATCTGATTTTATCCTCTTTTTCCTTCCATGCCTTGAACGGAGCCAAAGCCTCATCGTGCAGGATATTCTCCACCGGCTTGTTACGTTTTTCGGGAGCAAGTTCAAGTTCGCGATAGATAAAAGAGTCGTCGAAATCAATCTCTGCCGCATCATATTGGTTTGCGCCATAATATATCTTATCAAGATGCGCCCAATAGATAGCACCAAGACACATAGGGCAAGGTTCGCACGAAGTATATATGACACAACCGCTCAAATCGAATGTGCCCAATTTGGTACACGCCGCACGAATGGCACTCACCTCGGCATGAGCCGTAGGGTCATTATTTGCCGTAACCCTGTTTGCACCCGTTGCAACAACTTTTCCATCCTTTACAATGACAGCCCCGAACGGACCTCCACCATTCTTGATGTTCTCCTTAGCCAAGGCAATCGCCTGACGCATAAAATCCTCGTGTCCCATAACATTCCATTTTATAATAGTAGAACAAATAAAGAAAGACGATGTTCACCACAAAAATACAGAAACAGCATTCTCCCCTTTCAAGAGTATGCTGTTTCATATATATGCGCGCGGTTTACTGCACCGCCTTAAAGCTCATATCCAAGCCCTTTACAGAGTGTGTAAGAGCACCTACAGAGATAAAGTCAACACCGCAGAGAGCATAGTCGCGAAGAGTATCGAATGTAATACCGCCCGATGATTCTGTCTCGAAACGACCAGCAACCATCTCAACAGCCTTGCGTGTCTTTTCAGTGTCGAAATTGTCGAACATGATACGCTGCACACCACCCATATCGAGAACTTTCTGCAAATCCTCAAGGGTGCGCACCTCTACCTCAATCTTCAAATCCTTACCACAAGCCTTGCAGTACTCTTTGGCACGCGAAACAGCCTGCTCGATACCACCTGCAAAATCAACATGGTTATCCTTGATAAGAATCATATCGAACAAACCTATTCTGTGGTTCACACCACCACCGATGCGTACAGCCTCTTTCTCCATGATACGCATACCCGGAGTGGTCTTGCGAGTGTCGAGAACACGAGTGTTTGTACCCTCGAGCTGACGCACATATTTACGTGTCATTGTAGCGATACCGCTCATGCGCTGCATCACATTGAGCATAAGACGCTCAGTCTGCAACAACGACCTTACACTACCCGTCACATACATGGCAATATCACCCTTTTTAACCTCAGCACCATCCTCAATAAGCACTTCAACCTGCAAATCCTTGTCAAAACGGGCAAAGATACGCTTTGCCATCTCAATGCCGGCAAGTACACCATCCTCCTTGATAAGGAGCATGTTCTTTCCCATAGCATCAGCAGGAATTGTAGAAAGGGTTGTATGGTCGCCGTCACCAATATCCTCTGCAAAGGCTAAATCGATAAGTTTATCGATAAGTTCATCTTTTACGTTCATAATATGAAATATTGAATACTATTTTACGCGAAGATAATGATTCTTGTTATAAAGTACAAATAATGATTCGTGTTTTTCGTTCCGGCAGATATGCCCTGGTGTTTACCCGCAACTTAGCTCTGTTACAAAAAGAGTATTTCATTTGCAGGGATTTCAAAATCCGTTTCTTTATGCTATCTTCGCGACAGATTTGGAAATTCAAACAGCTTCTTAAAATATTGCATTATGAAAATAACCTTACTTGTCGTTGGACGCACCGTTGACAACAATATAATAGCAGGAATAAAGGATTACACACAGCGTGTGGGACACTTTGTGCAGTTTGACATGGAGGTTATTCCGGAACTGAAGAATGCAAAGAAACTGAGCGAAGCGCAACAGAAAGAGATGGAGGGTGACTTTATCCTAAAAGCCATTGCACCGGGCGACCGCGTTGTATTGCTTGACGAGGGCGGAAAAGAGTTCAGCTCAACAGAGTTCGCTTCGTGGATAGAACATAAGCAGAACATTTCGACAAAGCGTCTTTTGTTCATCGTTGGCGGACCCTACGGCTTTGCACAGAAGGTTTATGATGCGGCACACGAGAAACTGTCGCTTTCAAAGATGACCTTTTCGCATCAGATGATACGCCTTTTGTTCATCGAGCAGCTTTACAGGGCTTATACCATTATCAACCACCTGCCATATCATCATAATTGAGAACGAGAAACGAGGAACGAGAAACGAGGAACGATTAAAACGTAGTTTCGAGAAACTGATAACATCCGGCATCCACACTGCCCTGCTCGCGCACCACACCGTCAATATCATAAGGAAACTGGTCTATAAATGTATCCGATGCCATTCCGCGCGCAACGGAAACATCTGTGAGATGAAAATCATAGTCGAACACCTCATTGTCGATTTTTCTGAAATGTTCCTTCGCAAAAGGAGGAGTATCCGCCTTGTCATAAACAATGTTTACAAAGCAGCTGTCGTCCGACTCTATGGTATTTATCAATGAATTCTCAAAATAGTAGTTTATGGAATTAGGGATAGTATCGCCGTAGGTTGTAAAATATCCCATCAGTTCATCATCTTTACTTCCTGTGATTATGCAGTTCCTGAACGATGCGCCATACAAAGGCATTGGCTCGCCTTCGTAGCTGTTATGGAGCGCAAGAGCCACATCGCGTTGTTCAAACACATAGAAATTGGCTATTGTACAATGTGTAAATGACACATTGCCACCAACCACCTTTACACAGTTACCCTGAGCATTTGCTATCAACGAGTTCGTCACATTGGCACGTGATGCATACAATTCAAGGGCGTGCCCTTTGAAATTATGCAGTTTGGACGATGTTACAGTGAGACGTTGCGCAGTGGTATCGCCTCGTTCAACCCTGATGCCATATTCCGCACCATGAATATCGCAATGCGCTATTGTATTACCGTTGCTTGTCGAGTCAATGACTACACCACCCCATCTGCCGGGAACACGGTCGTATGGCAGATAATCAAACATATTATCCGTTCTGTCGCCACGAAACACAACAGGGTCATTGTATTCGCCTTTGATATTCAGTATTCCGTTCACTTTGAGGTATGCCTTGTCGTGAAAATAGAACGTTGCGCCTTTTTCGATGTTCAATACAGCATTTTCTGCAACCTTTAGACTGTCATATATCACATAATGTCCGGCAGTGAATGTTGTATCAGACAAAATGCTGTCGCCATACATAAAGACCACATCCCTGCCATGCGCCTCAAGCACCACCTGCTGTTGAACACCGCTTTCAAGAGTAAACACAAGTGCATCCTCAACCAAATGCGGGACATCCATGCCATTCTTGTCGAGTTTTACCGACACCACTACAAATAGGCTGTCCTTTGCACGCACTTCGAGGTCGCGCATAACAGCACCGTACTGACCATCGACAAGCACACTGAAGCCCGACTCACCACCACCGGCAAGCCTGACATCGTTTATACGCAAGCCCTTATTGTTTCTGTTGCGTACGGTAAACATAGCCGAAGGCGAGACACGTTCGGTAAAAAGCGTGTCAAAAGAGACGGTATCAGTTGAAAATTCCAATCTCAACGAGGAATCTGAAGAAAAGCCGGCATCTTCGTTGCATGCAACGAAGAGTGCCGACATCAATATCATAAATAGGGATAAAACCTGTTTTTTCATCACGCGTACATTATATAACATATAAATAACGCATATAATCCCGTTTTATTGCACGCAACAAAACGGGATTATGTTCAAATCATTTTCTTGGAGCATTCTCGAGCAACGCCACAAGATGACGCCACCAACGCTCTG
Source organism: Bacteroidaceae bacterium (assembly GCA_017631585.1). Classification (GTDB taxonomy): domain Bacteria; phylum Bacteroidota; class Bacteroidia; order Bacteroidales; family Bacteroidaceae; genus HGM04593. The sequence goes on along the minus strand of JAGBSZ010000050.1, from coordinate 17,941 downwards.
TAGAAGCTATGTGAAGACGCTCGTCGGGTGAATGCACACCGCGCATTGTGGGACCGAACGAAATCATATCAAGCCCCGGAGCCTTTTCTAAGAACAATCCGCACTCCAATCCGGCATGAATTGCCTTTATTTTAGCATCAGCACCGAACAGTTCCTTATATGTATCGCATGCAACCTTTAGGATTTCCGATTTCACATTAGGTTTCCAACCGGGGTATCCGCCGTTGGTTGTAACCACAGCACCACCAAGTTCAAACGCAGCACGCACAGTGTCGGAAACATTGTCGCGAGCCGACTCCACAGAACTGCGTTGGCTTGCAGTTACAAGAAGTTTATTTTCGCCAACTCGTTTCACCGACGCAAGATTGCTTGATGTTTCAACCAATCCCGGCATATCCGCGCTCATTGCATATACACCGTTGAACACAGCCTGCAAAGACTGCAACAGTTTCTTTGCCGACTCGCGGTCGATAGCATTCGCAACAGCATCGGTACTCTGCATTGTAAAGCGCGCTGTAGGCTCAGTTGCAGAAAATTCATTCTGAATCTCCGCAGCAAAGATATTGAACTCCACGCGAACAGACTCCTTATCTGCCGACGGTACAGCAATCACAGCCGAAGCATCGCGGGGTATTGCATTATGCAGACTACCGCCGGAGATTTCACACAGATAGCAGTCGAACTTCTTTGCCACACGATTGATGAAACGCGCCATAAGTTTGTTGGCATTCGCACGTTCCTTATTGATATCATCACCCGAGTGACCGCCTGTAAGACTGTTTATATCAACTTTAAGGAAGAAATAACCTTCGGGAACGGCAACCCAATCGTGGGTAAACTCCGCATAGTTGCAGATACCGCCTGCACAACCGATAAACATTTCGCCTTCGTCCTCTGAATCAAGATTTACAAGAATATCACCCTGCAGGAATTCCGAGGTAAGCATCTCTGCACCTGTCAAACCGGTCTCCTCATCTAATGTAAACAGACAGTTCACAGGACCATGCTTCAGTTCCTTGTCGGCAAGCACTGCCATTGCAGCGGCAACACCGATACCGTTGTCCGCACCCAGAGTTGTGCCCTGAGCTTTCAACCACTCACCATCGACAAAAGTACGGATAGGGTCTTTTGTAAAGTCGTGTTCCACATCGGGACGCTTGTCGCACACCATATCCATGTGACCTTGCAGGATAATTGTCTTGCGGTCCTCATAACCGGGATAAGCCGGTTTCTTTATCAATACATTACCCACTTCGTCGGCTATTGTCTCGTAGCCGAGTTCTTTTCCGAAGTTCTGAAGAAAGGCCGAAATCTGAGCCTCGTTCTTCGAGCCGTGAGGTATTTCACATATCTGAAAGAAGAAATCAAACACCGATTTCGGCTGTAACTTAAGTTGTTCCATACAATTTATAGTTTAAATATGTTAATACAATTCGTTATTTTGCAAAAAATATTTAATTCCTTGATTATTATTCCATTTTACGGTTTTTTCACACCAATAATAAAGATAAAGTGCCAATAAAATATTTATCTTTGCAACCCGAAGTTGTGAAAATGATACTACACTCAAGTAGTTACTTTTAAAGCGGTTCCATTGCATAATCTGCCGACACAATCTTCGCAATACAAAAACATAAGTACAAAAATAATAGAAATGTTCAAAACTTTATTATATACGTTGTTAATAATTGCAATAAGCGTTGCATTACTCTCCATAACCATAATAATAAAGAAAAACGGCAAGTTCCCGAACACTCATGTAGGCGGAAACAAGCACATGCGCAAAAGAGGCATAAAATGCGTACAGTCGCAGGACAGGGATGCACGCAAGGCAAACCCTATGGCAGTTAAAGAGACAAACAAAAAATAAACATATCATCTATGAAAAATTTCAAGAAAAATTCCATTATTGCAGTTGCATTCGTATCGCTTTTCACATTCACGCAATGCGCTCCACAGAACGAAGAGGCAGCACAACCTGTACAGACCGTTCAACCTGCAACATCTACACTTAAGGTTGCCTACGTAAACCTTGATACACTGATGAGCAGATACAACCTTGCACAGGACATAAACAAGGAGATGATGCGCAAGGAGGAGGATATAAAGATGAAGCTCACCGAAAAATACAAGGTTCTGCAGGCAGACCAGGCTGATTTCGAGCTCAAATACAAGAACAACGTATATGCAACCCCCGAACGCGCACAGAGCGAATACAATCGCATAGTACAGATGGAGCAGGAGATTGTACAACTTGAACAGAGCCTTACATTGGAGTTTGAAAAAGAGGGTCTGGAGAAGAACAAGGCACTACGCGACTCAATAAACAAATACATGGTTGAGTTCAACAAAGATAAAGGATATGACTTTATCATAACCAAGCTCGGCGAAAACCTTTTGTATGCAAACCCTGCATACGACATTACAAAAGAGGTAACAAACGGATTGAACGCACGTTACGCCACAAAGAAAAAGTAATTTTTCAAACAAAGACAATTATCGGCAATGGTCGCATGATCATTGCCGATAATTATTTTTAGAAATATTATCACTTTTATTTCGCCCTTACAATTTTTAATTTATATATTCGCGTTGGAAATAGCCATTCATGTTCTGCAAGAGAACAAAAAGTGACGTTTTTCTATTATCAGATAAAGAAACTACATAAATAAACATAATATCATGAAGACACGTCTTGAACATGATTCATTAGGCGAGATACAGGTACCCGCCGAAGCTTATTACGGTGCTCAGACCTTGAGAGCCATGGTTAATTTCAAGGATATAAGTGGTATCAAAATCAGCGACCACCCATACTACGTTAAAGCACTCGCTATGGTAAAATGGGCAGCAGCCCATGCCAACGTTTCACTCGGCACACTCGACGAAGAGATTGGAACAGCCATCAAGAAGGCTTGCGAGGAGATAATGGAGGGCGCATTGATAGACCAGTTCCCTGTTGATTTGATACAGGGTGGTGCCGGAACATCTACAAACATGAACATCAATGAAGTTGTAGCCAACCGCGCATTGGAGATACTCGGTCACAATAAAGGCGAATACCAGTATTGCCACCCCAACGACCATGTTAACCTGTCACAATCGACAAACGACGCCTACCCTACTTCGTTCAAGCTATGCTTTATCCTTCACAACGAAGACCTTGTACGCGAGCTAAAACGCCTTATCGAAGCATTCCGCGCAAAAGGCAAGGAGTTCGACAAGATTATAAAGATGGGACGTACACAGTTGCAGGATGCCGTACCAATGACATTAGGTCAGGAATTCGAGGCATTTGCAGTAACACTTGACGAAGAGGTGAGTCGCCTCAACGAAATGGCACGTCTTTTCCTCGAAGTAAACATGGGTGCAACAGCCATCGGTACCGGTATCAACACCGAGCCTGAATATGCCCAGACCTGCGTCGATGCACTGCGTGCAATATCAGGCAAGCCTTTCGTGCTTGCAGGAAACCTCGTAGAGGCAACACCGGACGCCGGTTCATCAGTAATGTATTCATCGGCATTGAAGCGCTTGGCAGTAAAACTTTCAAAGATATGTAACGACTTGCGTCTGCTTTCAAGCGGACCACGATGCGGTCTTAATGAGATTAATCTGCCTCCTATGCAGCCTGGTTCAAGTATCATGCCGGGCAAGGTAAACCCTGTTATCCCCGAAGTGGTAAACCAGATTTGTTTCAGCGTCATAGGTAACGACCTTACCGTTACATTTGCGGCAGAAGCAGGTCAGTTGCAGTTGAACGTAATGGAACCTGTTATCGTGCATTCAATAATTTCATCAATACGCATGCTGTTACGAGGCATGATACGCTTGCGTGTGCTATGCGTGGATGGCATCACAGCCAACGAAGGTCACTGCAAGGAGCTTGTAATGGGAAGCATCGGTATAGTCACTGCACTTAACCCTGTATTGGGATACGAGAACAGTGCAAAGATAGCAAAACGCGCATTGAAAGAAAACCGCAGCGTATATGACCTTGTACTTGAAGAGGAAATGCTCTCAAAGGAGGAACTCGACGAGTTGCTACGCCCAGAGAATATGATTTCTCCACACCACTTGCCTACAAAGAGACGCAAATAAAAATATGAAGCATAAATCAATTAAGGGAACGCAAATTTGCGTTCCCTTAATTGATTTATGCCAAAATGGCTTAGCAACTGCCATAATGACACGCAAAACCTCTTTGGTTTGTTATTTGTTCTATCTCTGACGAAAGGAGATTTATGATATGAACTTTAACAAATTCACAAACAAAGCCCAAGAGGCAATTCAGGAGGCTGTCGGCATAGCACAGAGCTACGGACAGCAAGTGATTGAACCTGCACACATAATGGGAGGAGTTCTAAAGAGTGGCGAACAGATAATCTCTTTCCTTCTACAGAAGTCAGGTTGTAATATAAATAAGGTAAAAAGCGAAGTAAACAACCTTATAGCATCACTTCCGAAAGTAAGCGGTGGCGACCCCTATTTCAGCAGGGAAAGCAACAAGGTTCTGAACAAAGCCGAGGAGATTGCAAAAAGATACGGCGACGAATTCGTTTCGATAGAACCTATGCTGCTTGCCATAGCCGAAACAGAAAGTCCTGTTGCCAAAATACTCAACAGCAACGGAGCAAACAGGAATGAATTGGAAAAGGCAATAAAGGAGTTGCGCCAGGGAGAGAGTGTAAAATCACAAAGCGCCGAAGATAATTATCAGGCTCTGGAGAAATATGCAATAAACCTGAACGATGCGGCAAAAAGCGGAAAACTCGACCCGGTAATAGGACGCGACGATGAGATTAGACGCATTCTGCAGATTCTAAGCCGACGCACAAAGAACAACCCGATACTCATTGGCGAACCGGGAACAGGAAAGACAGCCATCGCCGAGGGGCTTGCGCACCGCCTTGTGAGAGGCGACGTGCCCGACAACCTGCGCGACAAACAGATTTACTCACTCGACATGGGCGCGCTTGTAGCCGGAGCAAAGTACAAAGGAGAGTTTGAGGAACGTCTAAAGGCAGTAATAAACGAGGTGACAAAAGCCGACGGACGTATTATCCTTTTCATCGACGAGATACACACCCTTGTGGGAGCAGGTAAAGGCGAAGGAGCGATGGATGCCGCAAATATTCTGAAACCGGCATTGGCGCGTGGAGAGCTACGCTCTATCGGCGCTACCACCCTCGATGAGTATCAGAAATATTTTGAGAAGGACAAAGCCCTTGAACGCCGTTTCCAAAGCGTGATGGTGAGCGAGCCGGACAAGATGAGCAGCATTTCCATTCTGCGCGGACTGAAAGAACGCTACGAAAACCACCACAAAGTACGCATACAGGACGACGCACTGATAGCAGCCGTAACACTCAGCGACCGTTATATCACCGAGCGTTTCCTGCCCGACAAAGCCATCGACCTCATAGATGAAGCCGCATCGAAGCTGCGCATGGAACGCGATTCTCTCCCCGAAGAGCTTGACGAGATTTCACGCCACATAAAACAGCTCGAAATTGAGCGCGAAGCAATTAAACGCGAAAAGAACGAGCCAAAACTTGAAATGCTCGGAAAGGAGATTTCCACCCTCAAGGAACAGGAAAAGGAAAAGCGCGCCAAATGGCAACAGGAAAAAGAGCTTGCCGACCGCATACAGAGCGCGAAACACGAGATTGAGGAGCTGAAATTCGAGGCTGAAAGAGCCGAGCGCGAAGGAGACTACGGACGTGTTGCAGAAATAAGATACGGAAAAATCAAAGAACTCGAAAGCGACATAACCAACACGCAGGAGAAACTGCGCGAAGCACAAGGAGCATCTGCCATGATTAAAGAGGAGGTGACCGCAGAGGATATAGCCGATGTAGTTTCGCGCTGGACCGGTATCCCCGTGAGCAAGATGTTGCAGAGCGAACGCGAAAAACTGTTGACGCTCGAAGAGGAGTTGCACAAGAGAGTTATAGGACAAGAGGAGGCAATACAGGCCGTCAGCGACGCAGTACGTCGCAGCCGTGCCGGCTTACAGGACCCTAAACGCCCAATAGGCTCGTTCATATTCCTTGGTACAACAGGCGTGGGAAAGACTGAACTTGCAAAAGCCCTGGCAACATACCTGTTCAACGACGAGTCACTGATGACAAGAATCGACATGAGCGAATATCAGGAGAAATTCTCCGTATCGCGTCTCATCGGCGCCCCTCCGGGATATGTAGGATACGACGAAGGCGGACAATTGACCGAAGCCGTAAGACGCAAGCCCTACTCCGTAGTGCTGTTCGACGAGATAGAAAAAGCCCACCCCGATGTATTCAACATCCTGTTGCAGGTACTCGATGACGGACGACTCACCGACAACAAAGGCAGAGTTGTCAACTTCAAGAACACCATTATAATAATGACCAGCAACATGGGAAGCGCCTTTATACAAGAGCAGTTCGAGAAGATAAACCCCGGCAACAGAGAAATTATAATAGAGGAAACAAAAGAGAAAATAATGGATATGCTCAAAAAGAATATCCGTCCCGAATTCCTCAACCGCATCGACGAGACAATAATGTTCACCCCGTTGAACGAAGAGGAGATTGAACAGATTGTACGCCTGCAGGCATCGGCAATAACAGAGATGCTCAAGGAGAATGAGGTTACACTAAAGCTTACAGACAACGCAATAAAATTCATAGCAAAGGCTGGTTTTGACCCCGAATTCGGCGCACGCCCAATAAAGAGAGCAATACAGAAATACCTACTCAACGACCTGTCGAAACAGCTGCTTGCAGGAGCAATAGAAAAAGAGAGACCGGTAACGGTTGATGCGAATGAGAACTCCCTTCTGTTCAGCAACTAATGAGATATAATGATTGTGACCCTAAAAAATCGGGTCACAATCATTATATCTGTTTCTTATATGTTACAGCAGCCAGGGTATTAAATACAAAGGCAAAGAGAGCCAGTGCCACATAATTCACCCACAATTCGGCAATAGATGTACCCTTAAGATATACAGAACGTAATATTTCAACAAAATAACGCGGTGGAAGTATCAGTGTGAAGCGTTGAGCCCATTCCGGCATTGAATCAACAGGAGTGAGCAAACCACTCATCAACATAAAAATCATAATGAAAAAGAACATGACAAACATTGTCTGTTGCATGGTTTCTGAAAAGTTTGCCACCGTAAGGCTAAATCCGGATATTGTAAAAATAAAGAGCAATGCTCCCAAATATATTGCCCACACAGAGCCAGCCGGTTCAAGCCCATATACAAGACGCGCCACAATGATTGCCACAGTCAAAACAAACAATCCTATTATCCAATAGGGAACAAGTTTGGAAAGAATAAAAGTGAAGCGCGAAACAGGAGTCACATTTATCTGTTCAATGGAACCACTCTCCTTTTCACCGACAATGCTCAATGCCGGCAAAAAGCCACAGATAAGAATAAAGAGGATAATCATTAATGCCGGAATCATATAATGCCGGTAGTCAAGAGTGGGATTATAACGGTTTTCAACTGTCATCAGCTCAGAGAACCCTACAGGAGCATTCTCACCACGAAGTTCCGCCAAAGCCCGAGCAATGGTCTGTACAATATACTGCATACCAATACCCCCTTTTGTAGCATTTACCGCATTGGCAATTATGCTTATCCGTTCGGGAGCAGAAAGCATCATATCGCGTTCAAAGTTATCAGGTATCTGTACTATAACATCAACTTCACCCTGTTCCAAAGCCTCGATAGCCAACTGATATTCAGCAGTAGTCTCTATCAAATCAAGATACTCCGATGCCTCGATATGTGATGCTATACGACGTGAAACAACCGAAAGGTCGAGATCAACCAATGCAACATTCACATTACGCACATCCATTGTCATAATAAGCGGCATGAGCAACATAACCAACACCGGAAAGGCAATTATAAGTCTCGGCAGAAACGAATTGCGTCTAATCTGCAAGAACTCTTTTTGTAGCAACACTATAAATGTACGCATATCCTTATTCAAGTTTATCGTTGAACTTTTTGAGCGACACACCGAGAATTGTCACCGTCATAACAAGCAGAATCACACAATTCTTCCACACTGCAACAATCGATACCCCTTGAATCATCATTTTACGCACAGCATCGATATACCAACGAGCCGGGACAACGTTTGAAACAATGCGGAAAAATCCGGGAAGATTTTCTATCGGGAACAACATACCGGACAACATAAGTATAGGCATCATCATAACCATTGCTGAAATCAGAAGTGCCGCTATCTGAGTATCGACAATTGTGGAAACAAGAAGACCGAGCGACAGAGAAAGCAACAGATATAGCAATGAGAGCAGAAAAACACCCCACATACCACCGGACATCGGTACACCGAGCAGGTATCTTGCAAGCATCATTATAGTTACAAGCACTATACAGGAGATTGCAAAATATGGAATCATCTTGGCAAAAACTATCTTCACCGGACGTACAGGTGAGACCAACAACACCTCCATTGTACCAACTTCCTTCTCGCGCACAATGGATACCGAGGTCATCATTGCGCAAACAAGGATAAAGATGAGTCCCATGATTCCGGGAACAAAATTGTATGCTGACTTCATCTGAGGATTAAACAACATCCTTGTTTCAAACATCGACTGTTGCGATGCCGAACCTAACAGAACAGATTGCAGATAGGCTGTTGCCGAACCTGCAGTGTTGACATTTGAAGCATCAACAACCAACCGAACAAGTGGTTTGATTGGAATACCGGCATCCATTTGTGCCACACCTCGGTCGTAGTCCGGCGCGAACACCAATACAGCACCTGCCTTTCCGGCACGCAGATAGGAATCTATTTCGCCATGTGAAATATAACCTTTGAAAGTAAAGTAGCCATTCTGCGACAGTCGTTCTACCGCATCGCGTACCCCATCGGTACGATTGGGTGCAACCACTGCCACATCGACATTATTAACCTCCGTTGATATGGCAAAACCAAACAGCACCATCAGCACAACCGGAATAAGCATCACAATAAGCATTGTGCGCTTGTCGCGGAGTATATGCAGTGTCTCTTTTTTGACGAACGAAGCAAAGTTATGTTTCATATCTCATTCACCTCTATGTGCGCCACGTGCCAATATTCTGAATACCTCATCCATTGAATCCGCAGCAAATTGTTTTTTAAGGCGCGCCGGAGTGTCGAGTGCACGCACTTCACCATCCACCATTATTGAGACACGCGAACAATATTCAGCCTCGTCCATATAATGAGTGGTTACAAAAATCGTAGTACCCTCCTCGGCAGCCTCATATATCATTTCCCAAAACTGACGGCGAGTAATAGGATCGACACCGCCAGTCGGCTCATCAAGAAAAACCACCCTGGGACGATGGATAGTAGCAATGACAAACGACAGCTTCTGCTTCCAGCCAAGAGGCAGTGAACCGACAAGCGTATCACGCTCCGAAACAAAATTCAAACGGGCAAGCAATTCTGTTGCACGCTTTTCCGTCTCCTTTTTGGTAAGCCCGTATATTCCGGCAAACAAAGACATATTTTCCCATACGGTAAGGTCGTTATACAAAGAGAAACGCTGACTCATATACCCAATGCGACGCTTGATTTTGTCTCCTTCGTGCATCACATCATATCCGACCACCGAACCTGTGCCGGAAGTTGGATAACTCAAGCCGCACAACATTCGCATAGCAGTAGTCTTACCCGCACCATTAGCACCGAGAAATCCAAAGATTTCACCCCGATGAACATCAAAGGAGATATGGTCAACAGCCGTAAAATCACCGAAACACTTAGTCAGTTCACGTACAGAAATCACAACATCATTCATCATTTCATAAGTTTTATGAACATATCCTCAATGGTAGGCTCCACAGAGACAATCTGCAGCCCCTCTATATCGCCAAGTTCAATCTTGAATGATTCAACATCAAATTTATCATTTACAACCAGATGATGCATCTCGCCGAAAGGATAACAACCTTCTACACCTGTTGCCTTACGGGCTTTTTCAAGAAGGCGAAACATAGTTTTTGCACTAATACCATAAAGTTTCCTATCAAATCTCCGTATAATTTCCTTAGGAGTATCAATGCATAAAACCCTGCCTTCGTTACACAATGCTATACGGTCGCAACGTAACGCCTCGTCCATATATGGAGTAGATACAAGAATAGTCAACCCTTTTTCTTTCAAACAGGCAAGCATATCCCAGAACTCACTTCGTGATACAGCATCGACACCGGTAGTTGGCTCGTCAAGGAAAAGCACGCTTGGACGATGAATCAAAGCACACGACAAGGCAAGTTTCTGTTTCATACCACCTGATAACTTACCAGCCCTGCGAGCACGAAATGGTTCTATATGCTTATAAACAGGAGCAATAAGTTCGTATGATTCTTCTACATCCGCTCCAAACAGTGCAGCAAAGAATTGCAGATTCTCCTCAACCGTCAAATCAGGATATAGTGAAAAACGCCCGGGCATATACCCCACCCTCGAACGTATGGCGATATAATCCTCAACAATATCACAGCCATCAACCTTGGCATTTCCACTGTCAGGATTGAGCAATGTCGTGAGCAAGCGAAAAAGTGTTGTTTTTCCGGCACCATCAGGACCTATAAGACCAAACAATTCGCCCTTTTCAACACAAAAAGAGACATTGTCAACTGCCTTTGTCTTTGCAAAACACTTCGACAAATTGTGTATCTCGATGGCACTCATACTATAACACCACTTCCCCTGTCATACCAATCTTTAGCCTGCCATCATTCTTGACAGCAATCTTTACTGCATAAACCAAGTTTGCCCTGGAATCCTTAGTCTGAATGGACTTTGGCGTAAACGCGCTCTCCGGCGATATCCACGTAATGCCACCTGTGTACTCATAACGTTCATCACCACCAAAATCCGCAATAATTTTGACTGTGTCACCTAAATTTATTTTGGAAAGTTGATCCGATGTAAAGTAAGCACGTAGATAAAGATTGTCGAGATTTGCCACCTTCATCATGGGTTTGCCGACAGTTGCCAATTCTCCAGCCTCAGCATACTTTACCAATACCGTACCACTGACGGGTGATGCAATACGGCATTTGGCAATGCGGTCGTCAAGAGACTCTATCTGCGCCTCCAAAGCGGCAGAATTATTGTCTATCGTAACAGAATTCTTATCAAGTGTCGAAAGTGTTGCATCAAGCTGGCTCTCCAGAATTCTGATTTGAGCCACAATATCATCATGTTGTTTGGATGTTGCGGCACCGGCTCTGAGCAGATTTTCCACACGGCAAAGTTCATTTTTCTGTTTCGCTATCTGCTCTCGCAATGACGCCACCTGCTTCCCGACATCCGGACGAGAAACAATCAATGCCGATTGTTGCGCCTTGAGTTGTCTGCGTTGCAGATGCAACTGTACACTATCTACAACTCCCACAATTTTACCAACCTCAACCTTGCTTCCCTCAATAACATCAAAGTTGATTATTTTTCCGTTTGCTTCGGATGATACCACCACCTCTACAGCTTCGAATACACCCTGTGCATCAAACTCCACTTCTGCACTGCACGATACAATTAGCATCGCCACGACCACATATACGATTCGTTTCATATATTATTGATTTAATGTTGTTTTTAATCTGTAAACAGCCTGCAACAGTTCTATTTCATGAACACTTTGGGCTAATGCAGCATCTCTCTCGTCAGCAATCTTACGCAACAAATCAGTAGCATCTATTACTCCGTTCTCAAGTTGCGACTCAGCAGCCACACGCACTCTGCGACGCAATTCTACAATACGTTCATCCTCATCGACAGCATGACGCAGACGGGTAATCTCGCCTTCATCCTGCACAATCTGCATTTGTGTATTGAAGAGAAAAACATCACGCTGAACATCAAGTTGTTTCTGAGCCAAGTCGAGCTTATCAAGATTGTTCTTCTTAGTATAGAACGCACCGATATTCCACGACATGCGCACGCCGACAATAGCATTAAAACTCCAATCTGATGAAACCATACTCTTGAACATATCCAAACCCGGATAGCCGTAATATCCTTGCGCAAAGGCTGACAAACGGGGCATCACAGATGTATTTATTGCTTTACGTTGTGCAGACAGTCTGTTTTCCTGTGCGCTAAACATTGCCAATTCCGGACGTGCAGGAGTAAAAGGTGGCAAATCGCGCATAACGGGGCGTTCCAGCTTATCATCAGAGAGAGTATAACCTATAAACAGTTCCAACATACGTCGATAACTCGCACGCGAAGAAAGCACTTGAGCAAGTGTCTGCCTCGCACTTAACAACTCAGCCTCCACTACATCGGCATCCACCTGACGTGCCACACCATTTTCGCAATACGCACGCATACGAGAAAGATTGCTTTCCAACACAGATATCAACATCTCTGTCTGTGATACACGCTCATCGAGAAGCAAAATACCAAAATAGATATTATCGATTCTCGATTGCAAAGCATACACCGACACATCCACACAACGTCGTTGTTCTTCAGCCTCAGCTTCTGCCATTAAGCGATTAGCCTTGGACAAACCACCATCCCAAATATTCTGAGATACATCGACTGCAATCTTGTACTGATCCTTGCGTACCCCATCCATTTCCATACCATTTGCCTGCAGGATAGCATTGAAAGCATCAGGATAGGCAGGAGTTGCTGATTGATAAGTCACCTGTGCCGACAAAGCCACCTGGGGAATCCATGCACGGACCGCATTGGATAGATTATACTGCTCTGTCTGTGAAATAAGATCGTATTGCCTTATTTCAGGATAGTGTTCACGCGCCAGACGACGGCATTCATCCAACGATTGTGCCGCCACTCCTGATACAGACATCGCAACTAACAGTATAAGCAAAACCTTTTTCATAATTAAGAAGCTGATTAAATTCCTAAAAATATTTTCTATAAAAGCCGGTCATTTCACTTGGCGATATAATTTCAAACAGCATCCTTTTGTTTTTTTATTCTTCGCAAAATAGTCTCGACATTTTCCGCCTTACGTTTTTTAAGGAACTGTTCGCGGTCTGCCATAAGTTCACCCATTAACGGCTCCATAAACGGATAAGCAAGAAATGTAAAAATATTCATTGACATAATGCTAATGAACAACATCCTGACATCAACCCGTTCCATTTCACCATTTTCCGCGGCACGGTCAATCTCCAGCTGCAATTCACGATATAAGGCACCAACGACATGAGCTATCCGTTTATGCAAAATATCACAATGCTCAGGACGGGCAACTATCTCGTTTATTACGAATCGTGGCAAAAGCGGATTCTCTGCGACAAAATCAAAATGCGATTCCACACCACCGATTATACGTTCCAAAACAGGCAATGAAGGATCACCCATTATAGCAAACATAGAATGAGACATAGTCGAGAATTTCTCATCCACAATACGTTCAAACAGCTGTTCCTTGGTACGAAAATAATAATGTAACATCGCATGCGTCACACCCGCCCTTCGTGCAATCGACGTTGTCCTTGCGCCATCATAGCCCATAGTCAAGAACTCTTGTTCAGCGGCTGCAAGAATCTGTTTTTCCTTACTACCCTTCTCTTTATTCTCCATATTCTTACAATCAAACAGAATTGTCTAACAATTTTGTTAATGCAAAAGTATAAAGAAAAACCAAGCACACAAATATTTTACAGAAATTTTTTGTTTTCATCTAAAAACAAAAAGTCCGTCACATTTGTATCGTGACGGACTCCTTATTAATATAAAGGTCTAAAGCATAAACAAACAGCTCCAATTACCCAAGCTGACGTGGCGTAGCCGTAAGACTGACAACCATTAGCAGTATCAATGCAACTGCAATAACAACCATAGCAACAGTCTTTATTGTTTGTTTACGCTTTAACGCAGCCTTACGCTTGCGGTCCTTCTCAATACGGGCAGGACTTTTCTTTTTAGTCTTTGTACTCATAATCATTATATTTTATAGCAAAGAGAGTAACATGAAAATTAAATCTTCAATGCGAGGATGAATAAAAAGATGAAGTTCAAGGCTTGCGAAGCCCGAAAAACCACAACCGACGCAGCACGCGAGAGCAGAGAGTGCTTGTATTCTATGCCGAGCAGCAAGGAGGAAAAGCCATGCATTGCGGATTAATTTACCAAATGTAAATGAGGATTTTGAGGGCAAGCATAACGCAGAAATTCGCTTTTTAGTCATTCTCAAATTCACTTTTCTTTGATATCAACCAAGATATTCAACTCATCAAGCTGAGCCGGCTCAAGAACCGAAGGAGCATCAATCATGGTATCACGTCCTGAGTTGTTCTTTGGGAATGCTATACAGTCACGGATTGAATCGAGACCTGCAAAGAGGCTCACCCAACGGTCGAGACCATAAGCCAAACCACCGTGAGGAGGCGCACCATACTTGAACGCATCGAGCAACCAGCCGAACTGCTGCTGGGCACGCTCAGGAGTGAAGCCAAGAAGTTCGAACATCTTGTTCTGCAACTCGCTGTCATATATTCTGATAGAACCGCCACCAACTTCAACACCATTGATAATCATATCGTATGCATTGGCACGAACAGCACCCATATCAGTATCGAGCAAAGGAATATCCTCTGGTTTTGGCGATGTAAACGGATGGTGCATAGCCATATAACGTCCCTCTTCCTCGCTATACTCAAACAATGGGAAATCGACAACCCACAAGCAAGAGAACTTGTTCTTATCGCGCAAACCAAGCTGATTTGCAACCTCAAGACGCAACTCGCAAAGTTGCTTGCGTGTCTTCATAGTATCATCACCGCTGAGGATTAGGATAAGGTCACCTGGCTCAGCATTGAATGCGGCCTTCATAGCCTGCAACACCTCCTGTGTATAGAATTTGTCAACGCTTGACTTGACAGTTCCGTCAGCCTCAACACGTGCATACACCATACCTTTGGCACCAATCTGCGGACGACGCACAAAGTCGGTCAAAGCATCGAGCTGCTTGCGGGTATATGTAGCCGCACCCTTGGCACAGATACCGCCGATATACTCTGCAGCATCAAACACGCCAAAACCATGACCTTTCATAATATCCATAAGCTCTACGAACTTCATCTCGAAACGGGTATCAGGCTTGTCACAACCATAATACTTCATGGCATCGTGCCATGTCATGCGTGGGAATTGACCTTCGAGTTCAACGCCACGGATAGTCTTGAACAGATGCTTTGCCATACCCTCGAAGAGAGAAATCACATCCTCCTGCTCAACAAAGCTCATCTCACAGTCAATCTGAGTAAACTCAGGCTGACGGTCGGCACGCAAATCCTCGTCGCGGAAACATTTCACAATCTGGAAATAGCGGTCGAATCCCGACACCATAAGAAGCTGCTTGAAGAGCTGAGGGCTCTGTGGAAGAGCATAGAACTGACCGGGGTTCATGCGCGAAGGAACAACAAAGTCACGCGCACCCTCAGGAGTAGAAGCAATGAGCATTGGAGTCTCCACCTCGATGAAGTTCATTGAATCGAGATAACGACGCACCTCCATTGTCATCTGATGACGTAGCTCAAGGTTCTTGCGAACAGCCTCGCGACGCAGGTCGAGATAACGGTACTTCATACGGATATCATCACCGCCGTCAGTATTGTTCTCAATTGTGAAAGGAGGAGTTGCAGCCTCGTTGAGGATATTCAACTCGCTTACGATAATCTCGATATCACCTGTCGGGATATTGGCATTCTTGCTCTGACGCTCGCTGACAACACCTGTTGCCTGAATAACATATTCACGACCAAGATGCGAAGCCTTTTCGCAAAGCTCAGCATTCACATCCTCGCTGAACACAAGCTGTGTAACACCATAACGGTCGCGCAGGTCAACGAATGTCATACCACCCATCTTACGCGCACGCTGCACCCATCCACTCAGGGTAACAGTTGTATTTACATCGGACAAACGAAGTTCGCCACAAGTTTTTGTACGGAACATTTTATATTTGTTTAAAGATTATACCATTTGAATGGCAAAATTAATGAAAAAAAACGGCAATATCCCTATGTATAGAAATATTCTTGAACATAAAGCCATAAAAGATTGCGCCATAAAAGAAAAAAAGCGAAAAACCGAAGTTTTTCGCTTGCTCTTCAGGTAGGACTTGAACCTACGACCCCCTGATTAACAGTCAGGTGCTCTAACCGACTGAGCTACTGAAGAATGTCGGAGTCTTATCAAAAAAAGCGAATTTTGCATCGCTTGCTCTTCAGGTAGGACTTGAACCTACGACCCCCTGATTAACAGTCAGGTGCTCTAACCGACTGAGCTACTGAAGAATTTTTGACTCCTTTGTCGTTTGACGAGTGCAAAGGTAGTACTTCTTTTTATTACGTGCAAGTTTTTATAAGTTTTTTTGCTATAAAATTCAAAAAAAAGTTTTCACAAGCACCATACCAGCACCCTTGCAAAGGAATAAGGTCTGCCAATATCAGATTCTCCTGATATAACATCCTCTATCGCTGTATATCTCTACATGCCCATTTAAGGTTACAGCAATATCACGCCCAACCCATCTTGCTTGGCTTGCATTACCATGAACAATTGCTCTTTGATAGCAACCTCTCTCGTTATAAAGTTCCACTTTACCATTCATAAAGGTAACGACAATCATTGTCTGAGTGCAATCAATATCTGCAAAAACCGCATTACTATGAACTATTGTTCTCTGATAGCAACCTCTTTCGTCGTAGAGTTCCACTTTGCCATTTGTAACTTTAACTATATACATACCTTAATTAAAATTAATTAGATAATCGTTCTATTATATTCTGTCAATTACATCACTCACAAAAGTAAGTGAAGTTACAAGATGTGCAAAAACAGTATATTCATCCGGTTTATGCGCATTGTAATATCCACAACTTATATTACAACAAGGAACATGCAAGCCACGCTCTTTAAGAGCAACGACATCTGTACGACCACCGTCCACACACACATAGTTATATTTTTGAAGTAGGTCGTTAGGAATAAAATCGTAATCACAAAGACAAATATTCCCCTTACCAACAGTTACCACTTCATTGTTTCCCTTGCGGTCAACAGCAATAATGTAACGCACATCGTCAAAGAAAGCAAGTGAACAAGCTATAGAGCCACGACAACCAAGCATTTCCCCATCACGCTCCTCCTGAACAAAAAGAGCAGCCTTTAGCACAGGTTTAGTGTGTAACAGGTGACTTATTATCCACAAGCCGTTCTTGTCGTCAGCACCAATACCAACGCTTTCCCCCTTGTTATCAACAGCATATATCAAATCACCGTCAACAATGATATTCCTTTCTGTTGGAGCATGCACCTCATCCAAGTGTGCAGTAACACAAGGAAAACTGTCAGCACATCCTTTAGTTATAAAGATATTGCCAAAAGCATCTTCCGCCACAACAATATCCAAACAGGCAAGTTGCGCCTTGAATAACTCCTTTATCTGATCCTCGTGGCCCGACTTGCTGTTTACCTCATAAAATCTTTTCAACAGTTCCATAACACATTAGTCAACATAGTCTTGCATACCAAAATCCTTACCTAATGGACGACTGAGCATTTCGGGTGGAGTAACCAACTCTCTTTCAGGTTCAAGGGTCGCATGCATTGTCTCGGCCAAATCCTTTATCACAGACAGGAACCGGTTGTCTATCATCCACACAAAGCACTCAACGCGCAATGTAAAAACATTTCCGGCGGTTATGTGGTGTCCCACATTGTCCTTGCCAATCGCATACCAGTCATTCTTGTCACTGTGGTAGCCATACTTTGTCGTGAGTATCTCGTCCAATGCGTTATACATTGAATCGAATGTCGCATAATCCTTCACAAGACTCTTAGGGTCATTGTAACTGCTATCGTGCTTACTGGTATTATAGCAGAAATGGAACTGTGTAGGACGACTCTTGAGTCCT
>JAGBSZ010000049.1 GCA_017631585.1 Bacteroidaceae bacterium | reverse complement strand
GCAGCAGTCGATTCGCTGGTATATGTCTTTCCTTCGTATGTGAATTCAAGGACCACCTTAAAAGTGCATGACTCGCTGATGGTTATTGTGCCGTTCTCAATCTCTTCACATTCCTGGTCGGGCTCGTATCCGTCGGTTGTGTAGTAGAAATATACATCTTCAACACCCTCAATTTCTGTTGTAGGTGAAGATATTTTTACTGTTACAGGTTCTGTATATACGCCTGTGCCGTTATCCAATACGGGGGCAATGATAGTCAATGCTTCGTCTGATGTGGCAGGATATACTTTAATATATGATATGCATATTACGCTTGAATAATTTCCGCCACCTGAACCAATAACTATTTCATAAACGTTGCCTGCAGCCTGGTTCTCTTGTGCTATTTCGAATGTGTGTGATTCTGTCAAGCCGGCAACAGCTGTACTTACGGCTTTTCCTGCTGCAAATATGTTGAAATCGGCATTCTTGTAGCTTGATGCTTTAGGGCTTCCTACAACTTCGATTTTTTCTACGGCAAAGTCAAATGCGGGAAGAACTATTTTAGAACCGATTTTTTGCAAACGAAGGCAATCACCATCATAGTAAAAACTGCCTTTGTTGGCTTTGGGATTAATGGTTATTGCATTTTCTCCATCGGTAAAAACTGTTTCGCTCTTTACACCAGAGAAGTTAGTCTCTTCGTATGTTGGGATGCCCCATGCGTTGTTGACAAAATCAAAAACAACGGTCTGGTTTACTTGCGCTGTTGCTGTTGTGATGAACAAAGCACAGATTAAAGTGAATAGTGAAGTAATTTTTTTCATAAATGTATATGTTTTTAGTATTTGTCTTAAATATGTTTGCAAAAATAAGTTTTTTATTGCTATGAAACATCAAATATGTGATAAATTTTGCATGAATGCTTGCGGAATGAGAAAAAATGAGTACCTTTGCAGAGCAAATGAGATTACAGCACGGGTAAGTCCTGTACGGCCAGCTCCTGATTAATCCTCCAGGGCTTGACCGCAGCAAAGGTAGTTCGGTTGTAGCGGCGCGATGCAGATTGCTTACCCACCCCATAGGGCGAATGTCGAAAGATATTCGCCTTTTTTAGTGTATATACATTATAACAAATGCAGGAGAGCCATCGCCCTCCTGCATTTGTTATAAAAATATGGTGATTGTTATTTGCAGTAGTTCTCAACCTTCAGGTTGCTTACCTTACTGTTGAACTTGCCGGTTTTCTCAAGTGGGAATACCAATGTGCGAACATAGTACATCTTGTCCTTGCCACCTTCGTTGTGGTAAATTGTCTGCTTGTCGAGTGTTTCAACGAGCTTGCCGTTTACAAAGAGTTTTGTCACCTCTTTGTTACCGCTGATGGTGATGTTTGCCTTTTCGCCCGGATAGAAGCGGTAGTTGAATGTGTTCAAATAACCGTCGCGTGAGAAACCAATCTTGCCTTGAACAGGGTCGGCAAGGTAGAACTCGGCATCGCGTGATGAGAACAATGCTGTTCCGTTCTCTTCGCATGTATATTCGATGTCGAATGATACAGTATATTCAAAACCAATCTCTCTTACACCATTCTTCTCGGCATACTCAGTTGATGCCTTGAGTGCAGGAATCTCAATGATTGTTCTGCGGTCGCCACCAAAACGTCCTGCGATGTTCACGCCGGGAGCGTCGCTGAGAGCAAGACGTGCCTTGTCGAATTCTGCGAAAGGTACGGTTGGCTTAGCACCAGTCCACATTTTTACTGCCATTGTCTGCATTGCAGGATGTACGCGGTAGTGAATGTCCTTGCTGCTGATACCGTTTCCTGCGTGGTCGTTCCAGACTGCGAATGAACCGCCCTTGATTTTTGGATGTTTCTCTTCAAATTTCTGGTTGCCAATCTGTGCCGGTGTCCAGTTGTCGTAGAGGTAGTTGCAGTTAAGGTAGTCGTAGTAGTAACCTGCTGCAGGTACAATGTATGTATAACCGTCTGGGATGCTTACAACGTCGTAGCCGAGGTTAATCATATCTGTGGGGTCGGCATAGCCGTTATACCACTCGTACATAAGTACGTTGTCAACCTTTACGGATGTGTTTCCCTTTGCGTGTGTGAGTGCGCCCCAAACGCATGCCTGCTTGCCGTATTTCTCGGCTGTGCGTATGCAGAAATCGGTGAAATAACGGAATTTCTCAACAACGGCAGAATCGCGGTTTGAGTATTCGTCTGTTCCTACGTGGAAGCGTGGACCGCGGAATACAGGTTCGTCGCCACCAAGGAATTCCATAAAGAGTGAATCAACGAATGTGTATGTTGCGGGGTTGAACAGGTCGAGGTGGTCAAGACCATAATCCTTGCTGCCAAGTTCAGGGCGGTAGTGTACGAATGCCAATGAGTGAGCAGGAACGTCGAACTCGGGGATAATCTCTACACCTACTTTCTCTGCATGCTTCTGCAACTCGATGAACTCCTTTTTTGTGTAGTATCCGTCGCGTGATGCAAGACCGGGGAAAAGGTCGCTCTCCAAACGGAATCCCGATGGAGTCTTTGCCCAATCGTGGTTGAAGAACTGCTTGAAGGCGTTGTCGTTGAGGTGAATGTGGAATGTGTTCATCTTGTAGTATGCCATAAAATCGACATACTCGTGCAGGAAACTGATGGGGATGAACTTGCGTCCGCAGTCGAGCATAAAGCTACGCATCTCATAGTCGGGGTAGTCCACTATATTACCTTTTGGGAGGGTTTTATTGTTGTTCTGTTCGGCAATCTGCAATAGCGTACGTGTTGCCCAGATGGCACCGCGCATTGTTGTAGCCTCAATCTTTATATTGTTGCCGATAGTCAACTTGTAACCTTCGTTGCCAAGTTTCTTGTCCTTTTTGAGTGAAAGGGATATGTCGCCTTTGGCAGCTTTGCCTTCTGTTACTTCCAACTGGATACCGGTAATCTTGAAATAATCGAATACCAATAGCTGCGCAACACTGGCAAGCTCGGGCTGTGATTTAGGATAAACAATCTTTGTCGCTTCGGTGATTGTGAACTCGCCTGTTGTACCAACCCATTCACGCAGTTCGGGGATGACAAAAGGCTTTGGATTTTTGTTCTGTGCATTGATTTGCAGTGTGAAGCAAAGCATCAATGCGGTGAGCATAAGTAGAAAACGATTTTTCATTTTATCAGTTATTAGTTATAAATAGCATTGTATCTCGCAAAGATATAAAAAAACTGTATGATTGCAAAAAAGTCTGTTTTATTATGTGTGTTTATGGTTGTGCTTTTAAGTGAAAAAAGTTAAGTTTTCGAACGATGGTTTTAGCGCTCCATCTTCAATGCGGTGTATGATTTCCACCACCTTGTCATTCATCGGGGTGGGGACACCTACCTTGCGCCCGAATGTACTTGCTATGCCGTTGATTGCATCGACCTCGGTCTTCTTGTTCTTTTCAAGGTCCTGCAACATACTTGCTTTCAATTTTGCGTGCTTGCGTATTGCTATTGGAATGATCAAGAGAGATATTGCTTTCTTTATACGGTTCTTGTAGTCGAGAAGTTTTACGATGTCCTTGCCTTGTACAGGCTCTATCTTGATATTTCCGGCAACGCATACGTCGATACACTCCTTTATCAGTGCCTGTACTATGCGACGCGACGCTCTGTTTTTTGCCGCTTCGCCGAATGTGCATCCAAGTACGGCACTCATTCCCGAGAAGGCTGAATTTATAAGTAGCTTGCTCCATCGGGAACCTATGAAATTGCTGTCTATTTCAACTGTCCCCATCATTTGCAATAGGTCTTTTACATTGTCGAGATGGTGGTTGGTCTTTGCCGAGAGTGAACCTATTGAGAAGGAGAGGGAATCGGGCGAGCTGGTGAGCTCGCATACGCCCGGCTCTTGCATTGTTGCGCCCCAAGCTACGGTGCAACCCAACACGCGTTGCTCGCCCACAATCTCGCTGATGAGCAGCTCGGGTATTCCGTTTTGCAGGGTTACTATTACGCCGTCGTCGGCAAGGAAATCCTTGATGTATGTGACAACTTCCCTGTTTTGTTGTTGCTTGGTCATCAGGAATATGATATCATATTTTCCGCTCATAGCATCGGGGGTGTATGCTGTTACCTTTTGGATGAAATTTACTGTTCCTGTGACTTTTGCTCCGTTCTTTTGCAGT
>JAGBSZ010000048.1 GCA_017631585.1 Bacteroidaceae bacterium | reverse complement strand
CGTTTTGATAACGTGTTCAAAACACTGAACGGGTTGTAAATACCACAACTTTTCATTCTGTCGAAATGGTATCCGTCGTAATTGCGTGTTAGTGTTGCGTATGCCTCTTCTTTAGTTTGTCCGTTGTTCTCTGCGAGCAGTTGTATCTCGCTGTCGAAGATGTTATGTAATTCTTCGTCTGTAATTCCACAAAGATTGTGGAATGCAGTGTCCATTGAAATGTCGTTGAGATTGTTCAAGTCGCTGAATACGCTTACCTTGCCGAACTTTGTTACTCCGGTGAGTAGTGCGAACTTGAGGTCGGCATCGGCACTTTTGAGCACTCCGTAAAATGCCTTGAGTGTGTTACGGAACTCTTCCTGCAACGGCGCATTTCCAATGGCTTGCAGAATAGGTTTGTCGTACTCGTCGATGAGTACAACGACATTGCGCCCGGTCTTTTCTTTTGCGGCACGTATTATAGCGCGGAAGCGTCCTTCAATACTGCTGTCTATTGATACACTCTCGTATTGTTGCTCATAACAATAGAGCTGTGCATTGAGAATGTCGTAAAGGTCTTCTGCTTTATCGAATTTCTTCGCATTAAGGTCGAGGTGCAGTACCGGATGTACGAACCAGTCTTTTTCGAGTTGTTCAATAGCCAACCCTTTAAACAGTTCTTTCTTGCCTGTGAAGTATGCTTCCAATGTGGATAGCAACAAACTCTTTCCGAATCTGCGAGGACGGCTCATGAAATATACGCTGCCTTCCTTAACGAGCTTATACATGAGTGCTGTCTTGTCAACATACACGCAACCATCGTTGCGCAGGTTCTCGAAGTTTTGTCTGCCTATGGGGTATATCATTTTCTTATACTTTTTGTTATAATATGCCTATTATACTCAATAATGCAAATTTAATGTTTATATATTATATAAACAATTAATTTTATGAAAGTTTGCTTTTGGAAATGTGGAAAAGCGAGCGGTGGAAAAATAAAATCTCCGCTATATTGCTATAACGGAGAAGTTCTGCTTTTTTTTTGTTTGCAAAAGTGATTTACATCAACTTTGTTGCAAAGATAATATTTTTTTTGTGAATTTGTTGTTGTATTATAAATTATTTTGCAAAAAATCGAAAGATTTTTCCTGCCACTCTTTTTTTATGGTGTTTACTTTTTTCCAATCAATAGGTATGGTTAAATCAATATCGTTTATTTTGCTAATATCAAACCTTCTACTTTCGAGATTTAATTGTTTTAATAAAGAATCGAATCGTGCATTTCCTCGTTCTTTGTTTCCAATAACCCAAAATGGCTTATTGAAAATTATAGAGAATACAAACTTGCCTTTATTG
Organism: Bacteroidaceae bacterium; assembly: GCA_017631585.1. Classification (GTDB taxonomy): domain Bacteria; phylum Bacteroidota; class Bacteroidia; order Bacteroidales; family Bacteroidaceae; genus HGM04593. The sequence goes on along the minus strand of JAGBSZ010000048.1, from coordinate 7,421 downwards.
ATAATTTCGCAGTGCTTATCCTGCAAAATTATCAACTCAATTAAAATCAAAAAATCAAAGAATGAATATAAATAATTATATATTAATAACTTAAAATAGAATGATGCAAAGTTGACGCATCACTAGTAATTCATTATATTATAAAAAAGCAATTGTCCTCAATTTTGTTGGCAACAAAAGCATTTCGTTCTGAATTCTTCAAGTTTGTCTGTGTATGAACTACCAAAATGTTCTTCCAATTGATGCTCGGCGAATTCATTGTAGTAAGCCCACCAATCATTCTCTTCTTCTGCTGTGGTAAAATTTGGTGTATTTGTATTAAACAGGGTATTATATGCTTCGTGGTATTGTGCCATACTGGGCTTAATCTCTTTTTGGGAAAAATGTACTATTATGGTGTCAAAGGCGACTTGGCTGTAGCTGCAACAATTGTCATAAAGCATAGAATCTACTGTGAGTACACAGCAATTTCCAAAAAATCGAAATAGTTCGCTGTCTTCGTTCATTACATCAAGTGCTGTGAATTCACTATGTATGCAAAGGTTGCGTTTCATGGATTTACAAAGGTACTCTTCTATTTCTTTCTTGCTTATTATCAATGGGTATTGGGTCTCAATATCCCCTTCTTGGTCATATACTTCTGTTGTATATAACTCTTTCAGGAATTTGCTTGTGTGAAACAGGTTTTCTCCTTTGTCTATTACTGAATCAAGGTATGACAGGGCTATGTTGTGTGCTTTGTTTGTATTATATCGCTCTTTTCTTAACATTTTTTTTGTCTCTCCAACAAGATTTATACGGTATGCCATGCTTTTTATTCCAAAGCATAGTATGCTTTCTGTGAGTACTTTGAGATTTTCGTTGTTAAGATTATTGGGGCTTATTTGTTTGAGTTGGTATATTATTTAGTTGAAGTATTTACCATTATTAATCCATTGTGTTATTGTCTCTTCTACGGATTCTGCTTGGTTGAATAGCTCCTTTGTCTCTTTGAATGATAACTTGTATGGTGATACACTTAATGCGAAATATTTATCATAGTTTTCAGTATAGCAAATGCTGGATTTTTTTGTATTTATATAATTGCCGAATATCATACCTAATATGTTAGGTGTTTCTTCTTTCCAGAATTTTTCTCCTTTGTATGCATTCTTTTCTTTTTCGGTAGCTTTCCTGTGAATTCCGGGACGTATCTTGAATCTCTCATCTTCGCTGTATAACAGAATGTATGGATCGTAGGATAGTCTGTCGTATGTCAGCTTGTCATACATTTGCAATAGCTCGAGCCAAAAAAGGTCGAGAATCTTGATTTCACCTTTATACTGGTTGCTGAGGTACTTGATATTCAGCATGAATATGCGTGCAAAGCGTTTTGCGCGGCGATAGTTATTGAGAATTTTAAGTATTAGTGTGTATTCACTGTTGCTTAGGTGCTTGAATAGCTGTTCTGTAAATCTGTCGTTGATGTTGTCTTGTTCTTTGATGTCTTCTTTCAAAGTTTCCCATATAAGATAATCATTTACTTTTGGTAGGTGTACTTCAACCTGAAATATCTTTTCAAGGTAGGATGATGCGTCTTTAATGTTCTTCTCTTCCAATACACTTGTTACATATTCTTTGTCGTATGCAACAATGTATATGGTGTTGCTAAGGTCAGCAGTATTTCGGATAAGCCTTAGAACTTCGAAAACTTCTTCTCTTTCAAGACGGTCTATATCATCAATGAAAACTATAATAGGGCGAGACAGATGTGATACTTTATTAGATAATTCTTGCTTCTTCTCGTACAGGCTCTCGTGTTGAGGTGAAAAAGATAGGTTGAAGCCTAACATGTTGTTAGGCGTTATTGTTTGACTATTTATGTATCTTGCATACTTCTTGATGGGTTTTGACAGCGAACTGTATTTGGATGAAAGTTGATGTCTTAATGCTGCAAAAAAATCATATGTCACCTGCTCGGGGGTGCGACACATCCAGGGGTTGAATTCTATGATTTCTGCTTTCCCTTCCAATTGCTCCTTTAACAGGTCTAGGAATGTGCTTTTTCCGCATCCCCATTCTCCAATTATTCCAACTGCGTATGAGTGTGACTTGTTGTTTGTGGCAATTAGTCTATCAGCAATTGTTGAAGCGTAGCTTGTTAAATTATAAGGTATTCTACCTTTTACGTTGTTATCGGTAGAGAAACCTGTTGCTTGGTCATTTGTTTTATTGATTTTCTTTTGTTTATAGTATGATACTAAATTTTTTATGTCTTTGAAAAGTATTAATAACGTAGCCAAACCTGACAAAATGGTCATTAGCACCCTATAACTGAAACTGTATATAATATTAGCGTATACGACTTGGCTGTCGTAATTAAGAATAATAAGCCCTAACAGTGCCAATGGAAATCTAAAACTTCGGAAATTGTGGTCTCTGTAAATCCTTTCATACCAACAATAATAAATATATATGAGAATTATTGATATTGGAATATTAATAAGCCAACGATTGTTTATTAATGTGTATAACCATTTGATGTATAATGCATTATTGTCTTGATTGTACCATGTGTACCACTCTTGCGTCACTCCTATCCATATTGGTATCATCAGATACAATAAAGTCGCCAATATGCAATCTTTATTCTTGAATAATGGTGGTTTCATCGTCTTAATGATTTGTTAATATAGACTTAATTGGTTGTTGTCGCTTATGTGGCTTGGGGTAATTTGACATTGTCCGTTTTTGATGATCGTGTAAATGTTTGCATTTTATTTTCTGTAACACTTCGCGTACCACTCGGCAAAGGCTCTAAGTCCATCACGTAATGATGTTGATGGCTTGAAACCGAAGTCCTGCTCAAGAGGTGCGGTATCGGCATATGTGACAGGTACATCGCCCGGTTGCATAGGGACTAGCTCCTTGTGTGCTTCAAAATCATAGTCCTGTGGCAGTACGCCTGCACGCAGAAGTTCTTCCTGTAGTATGGTTACAAAGTCGAGAAGGTTCTCGGGTTGGCTGTTGCCGATGTTATATACCTTGTAAGGTGGAATTGGCAGTCCGTCCTCGCCGTTTTCTTTCTTGGGAGCGTGTTGCATAACACGAATGATGCCTTCTACAATGTCATCGACGTATGTGAAGTCGCGTTTGCAGTTGCCGTAGTTGAATATCTGTATCTTATCACCCTTTACCAGTTTGTTGGTGAAGCCGAAGTATGCCATATCGGGGCGGCCTGCAGGGCCATAGACGGTGAAGAAACGCAAACCAGTGCTTGGTATGTTATAGAGCTTGCTGTATGAGTGAGCCATAAGCTCATTGCTCTTCTTGGTTGCCGCATACAGGCTCACCGGGTTGTCAACCTTGTCGTCGGTTGAGTATGGCACTTTCTTATTGCTGCCATACACGCTCGATGATGAGGCATAGACAAGGTGCTCGACATTGTTGTGTCGGCAAGCCTCAAGGATGTTGTAGAAACCTATAAGGTTGCTCTCGATGTATACACCGGGATTGGTGATACTGTAGCGCACACCAGCCTGTGCTGCAAGGTTTACAACGACGTGCGGCTTCTGATTGGAGAACAGTTCGTCAATCAACGCTTTGTCTGCGATATTGCCTTCGACAAATGTGAACTGTTTGAATTTGCAAAGTACTCCCAAACGTTCTTTCTTAATATTGACATCGTAGTAGTCGTTCATATTGTCGATACCGACAATATGTGTACTTTCAAACTCGTTGAGTAGTCGTTTACACAGGTTGCTGCCAATGAAACCTGATGCACCTGTTACCAGAATGGTCTTGCCTTTAAGGTCTATATTGTATTGTAGCATGATTGTTAAATTTTTAGCATATTGTTTATCCATTCATTGAATAAAGGGCATTTTTCTTTTATCTTTTCCAACCCGATATTCATTGCTAAAAAGTTTCCATATAGAACTTTTTCATATCCTTTTATGGCGTTTTCTAATCTCTTTGATGGTGCGGTATTCGGGTGGTCGTTAATCTGTTCCGGGTTTTTGTATTTATCTACTGCTTTTTGCAAAGCGTTCATGTCGACTTCGTCTATAGTGAAGTTTTCTTGTATTACATTGATGTCGCTGAACAGTAAACCTTCAAATTCGTGCAATTGTATATATGGAATGAAGCGTGATTGCAATTGCAGGGGGAGGTCTTCTTTCATCTTTGTGAACAAAAATTGCATTCTCGAGTTTTTCTCTTCGAGGTTAAGGCTTTCTTGCCACCCTGGGAAATTGTAATGTTTCTTTATTCCATAATAGTCTATGAGCATTGATACGTGTACATCTGTTTCATGTAGGTGGTTCACTAGTTGTTTCTTCAAAACAGACCATGGTACTATACCCCCTTGTGAATGTTTTATAACCGGTGACTCGATTGTTATATTGTGATTGATGAATTCTGGAGCTAGAACAGTATTGCAGAATTCTTGTTCTGTAGGTCCTTCACAAACGATTATCAAACGTTTCATAATGGCTGTCCTCCCTTTATTATATTCTGTTTCCACAGGTCGCCTAACGTGTACTCATCTATCCAATGTTCCAATTCTTCTTGATTTAAACTTGATATTTCTGTGTTTCCGTTATTTTGGTTTACTGTTAGTATGTCCTTGAATGTGAAATTGCTTATGAGTTCTGCACTTTGAGTTGCCGCAATGATTTGTGTTCCTCTTTGTGCTGCAGATTTTATTAGTCCTGCTAATTTTTCAATGGCTTTGGGGTGCAATCCTAGTTCCGGCTCATCAATTATTATGACTTTGGGTAAACGAGGCTGCATGAACAGGGTCGTAAGGGCTATGAAACGCACTGTCCCATCGGACAAATCGGATGGACCATAAATCATAGTGCTGTATTTGTCCTGCCATTGAAGGCGGATTTTCCCGGCTTCACTGGGCTGAAAATAAAAATCATGAAAATAGGGCGCAATACTCTGTATTACATGGACGATTCGCCTATATACAATAGGGTTTTCTTTTTGAATTCTATAGAGTATGGCTGCAATGTTGTCTCCATTGTCATACATTACGTATGAGTCGTTTATTACATCGCTGTCATTTGTAAAAGGCGAACGTTTGCCTGTGTCGTGGAAGTGAAACTTGCGTATTTGTGATATGTACTCTTTTATGTAATCACCGCGCTTCATGCCATTGTATGTTTTAAGTGTGGCTTCTTCTTTGAACTTGGCTATATCTGTTGCGCTGTTCAAATAATACAGTTTTTCATGTTCAACTATAAGATGTCCATCGGATTCAAGCAATGAAAGATTGTAGGAGTTATTTCCTTGTGATACTGTGATTTCAATTCTGTCTGTTACTTTGCGCCCTTGATGGAGTATCTTATTTACTCCGCCAATTTGGAAAATATATTGTGCGAGACGTTGGTCATAAACATTGCTCAATAGCTCAAACAGTGACAAAAAATTACTTTTGCCCGCTCCGTTAGCTCCAATAAGCAGATTAATATTCTCTAGCTTAATGGATAGATCTTTAAATGATTTGTAACCTTTTACTCTTATTACGTCCATATTGAGTTTCAAAAGTTGTTATAATTAAGCTTGCTCAGTCTCTCATGAATATATCTCTTGTATATACTTTCTTCTTTACATCGTCGAGCACGCTGTCGTAGCGGTTGGCGATGATGGCTTGTGACTGTGCTTTGAACTCTGCAAGGTTGTTCACTACGCGGCTGCCAAAGAATGTTGTGCCGTCCTCGAGCGAGGGCTCGTATATGATTACTTCGGCGCCTTTGGCTTTGATGCGTTTCATCACTCCCTGGATTGATGACTGGCGGAAGTTGTCGCTGCCGGCTTTCATGGTGAGGCGATAAACGCCGATGACGGGAACAGAGGCCTCCCCCGTACCCCTCCCGTAGAGGGGAGATTCGGACATTGTGGAATCTTTTCTATATTGGTATTGGTTGCTCTCGCTATATCCATACCAACCTGCCATACGGAGCACTTGGTCGGCTATGAAGTCTTTGCGGGTGCGGTTGCTCTCTACAATGGCGCTCATCATGTTCTGTGGCACTTCCTGATAGTTGGCGAGCAGCTGCTTGGTGTCTTTGGGCAGGCAGTAGCCTCCGTAGCCGAATGATGGGTTGTTGTAGTGGTCGCCGATGCGTGGGTCGAGTCCAACGCCCTTGATGATGGCTGCTGAGTCGAGTCCTTTAATCTCGGCGTATGTATCAAGCTCGTTGAAGTAGCTTACACGCAGGGCAAGGTAGGTGTTGGCAAAGAGTTTAACGGCTTCGGCTTCTTTCAATCCCATAAACAGTGTGGGGATATTCTCCTTAATGGCTCCTTGTTGCAAAAGCTCTGCAAAGCGGTGCGCTGCCTCTTCCAGGTGGTTGCCGGCAATGGCTTTGATGGCATTGTTTTCTTCGTCGAAATTGTCTATCATTTTTGGATAGCCTACGATGATGCGGCTGGGATAGAGGTTGTCGTAGAGTGCTTTGCTCTCGCGCAGGAACTCGGGTGAGAACAACAGACGGAGCTTGTGTGTGGTGTCCCAACCGTTCTCCTTGAACTTCTTGGCGTACTTCACATAGAGACTGCGGCAATAGCCCACGGGAATGGTGCTCTTGATTACCATTGTTGCCTGTGGGTTTACCTCAAGCACAAGGTTTATGACATCCTCGATGTGATGGGTGTCGAAGAAGTTTTTCTGCGGGTCGTAGTTGGTGGGTGCTGCAATGACTATGAAGTCGGCATTGCTGTATGCCTCTCTGCCGTCGAGTGTCGCACGCAGGTTGAGCTCTTTCTCGGCAAGGTATTTCTCAATGTATTCGTCCTGAATGGGGGATATGCGGTTGTTTATTTTTTCTACCTTTTCGGGGATTACATCAACTGCTATAACTTCGTTATGCTGTGCCAACAATGTGGCAATGCTAAGACCTACATAACCTGTACCTGCAACTGCGATTTTCATGACTTTATGTTTTTAATCTTATTTTTCAACTTTTCTTATTGCCCGAGCGTTTCGGGAGGGGCGTATGATGCCTATTTCTCGCAAATTTAATAATTATATTATTAATAAACAATTTTAAATGAAAAAGTTTGCTTTTGCGAGTGGGGCGGAGCATTGGTCGGCACCCGTAGGGCAGAAGGCAACAAACATGGGGCAAACTTCACCTGCGCTACGTGTAACCAACTGCTGCAAGCATTGTCGAACTAAAGTTTCGTCGCTACGCTCAGCATGACACACGCTGTGAGATGCTTTGACATTGACTTTAGCTCCTTCGGGCGTCGACCGTTGGTTCGCTCGACATGACACAAATGCGTTTGGTTGGTAAGAGATGCTTCGACTACGCTCAGCATGACACATGCTGTGAGATACTTTGACAATCCTTGCTTATCGCAACCTACACGGCGCAAACTTCGCCTGCGCTACGTGTAACCAACTGCTGCAAGCATTGTCGAACTAAAGT
>JAGBSZ010000047.1 GCA_017631585.1 Bacteroidaceae bacterium | reverse complement strand
TTTGTGAGAAGTTGAATAAAAAGAGCTATTTTTAGGCTTGCGAAGCCCGAAAAAGCGCAACCGACGCAGCACGCGAGAGCAGAGAGTGCATGCATTCTATGCCGAGCAGCAAGGAGGAAAAGCCATGCATTGTGGATTAATTTACTAAACGTAAATGAGCATTTTGAGGGCGAGTATAACAACAAAAGAGCCTTTTTAGTCAGCTTCGTTTTTTCGTATTGTCTATTTTTGCTGTGCTTATCTTTCTACAATTTCAAATGGTACTCTTACAGATACGCCACTCTTCATCATATCCATGATGTTGGGGTAAATGCGTTTTTTGAAGCTGTCCCACGAGCGGTTTTCCATGTTGCTCCAGCCGGATTCCGCTATTGCCATGCCGCGTGGAAAGGTCATGTATGTCAGGCGGTTGATGTCTCTGATGGCTTCTGCCCATAATGTTGCCATTACGCCTTGGATGTGTGCCTGTCCGGCTTGTGGCAATCCGTATCCGGGGTCAAGCCTGTATGATTGCTCCAATGTTGTTATCGGCATACCCCAGTTGTTGAATTCGGGTAGGTCGCCGTGGAATTGCGGATAATCAAGATATGCGTGTTCTCCGGGTGCCATAATAAGGTTGTGGCCATATTTTTCTGTAAGTTCAATGCACTTTGGTGTCAAGGCGTTGCGCCAGGTGACAAGAGTGACGTCTTGAGGGTAGGGGAACAGATAGTCGTTGGCGGGTGGCCAGATGTTGTCAAGCTCGCACCATAGTATAGCTTCTTTGCCGTTCTTGCGGACAATTTCAAGCATGCGGTTGAAGAATGGTATCATCAACTGTGATGGCTTGTTGTATCCTGCCTTCTGCATCATGGCAAGACAATCGTCGCATTTTGCCCAGTTCTCCTTTACAGCGGCTTCGTCACCGCCAAGGTGGATTCTCTTTGATGGAAACAGCATTGCCACCTCTCTTATTATATCTTCGTAGATTGTATATACCTTCTCCTGATGTGCGCAAAGCATCATATTGGTTGTGTTGCCAAGGTCCTTCTCGTGATTGTGACGGAAGGCGCATCCCAATTCGGGGTATGCTTTCAATATTGCAACAGAGTGTCCCGGGATGTCAAGTTCGGGTATAACCTCTATGTTCCTTTCTGCTGCATAGGCGATTATCTCTTTGATGTCTTCGTGGGTGTAATAGCCGTTGTCGGGGCTTGGCGTTTTGCCGTTGTTGCGGAATGCTCCTATTTCGGTGAGCTTGGGATGGCTCTTTATCTCTATGCGCCAGCCTTGGTCGTCGGTGAGGTGCAACTGGAGTACGTTGTATTTGAAACGTGCCATCTGGTCTATGAAGAATTTTACATCTTTGACGGGCAAGAAATGACGCGCGGGGTCAATCATCACGGCACGGTGTGCAAAGCGTGGCTTGTCGTCGATTCTTATATGTTCAATTTTCTTGTCCGCTGTGTTGCAGAAATCGCCGATAAGTATCTGGTCGAGTGTCTGCAGTGCCATGAACAAGGCACCTTCGCTGCCTCCCTGTATGGAAATGCCTCTCTTGTCAACCTCGAGTGTGTAATGCTCTTTCCCCTCTAATGCAGAATCTATCTCTATCTCTATTCTGTTTTTGTTGCGTTTGTTGTCAACAGCAGGTGACAGTTGCATGTGTTTTTCCATTATTCTTGTCAATTCCTGCAGTATAAAGCTGTTGCCGGGAAGTGAACTGTTTATTACTGTACGCTCATTGAACTGAAAAGTTGAGTTGTCTTTACTCTTTTCGATATGATTGGGCATGGGTATCAGTGCCGCAGTATTGCTCTGTGCATACGATGCGGAATGTAATGCCGCGATAAGAAGCAATAGGAATGGTTTGAGAAAATTTTTCATATTATTGGTGATTTTTATGTATTTGTTGTTTTATTATCTTTAAATAAGATACTTTCGTTCGCTTTGAAAAATATTGAAGTAAACTTCATATTTCTCGCTCACTTATTCGTATCTTTGAGCTAAAGCTCGAACATAAACTGCGCTCGCTGTAAAAATACTGAAACAAGTTTCGTTTTTTCGCTCGTTTTTGGTCATCTTTTTATATTCAGTTTGTTGAGTGCCTGCTGGTATCTTCGGGCGTTTGCATTATGCTCGCTGAGTGTCTTTGCAAAATTGTGTCTGCCTGAAAAATCCTCTTTCGCGCACATGTACAGGTAGTTGTGTTTGGTATAGTTAAGTACACTTTCTATAGCCTGTATTGTGGGGATGCGTAGCGGTCCGGGTGGCAACCCTTTGTATCTGTATGTGTTATAGGGTGAGTCTGTTTCGAGGTCTTTTTTCAATATGCGCTTGCGGGTGGGGTCTCCAATGGCGAATTTTACTGTGGGGTCGGCTTGCAGTGGCATATTCCGTTTTAAACGGTTTATATACATTCCGGCTACAATTGGTTTTTCTTCGTCGCTATTGGTCTCTTCATCGATTATCGAAGCCAATGTGGCAACCTCTTCGGGTGTCATATTCAGTTTTTCGGCTTTTGCAATACGCTCTTTGTTCCAGAAGTTGCGACGCTCTTTCATCAGCCTGGTCATCAGGTTTTCCGGTTTTATATTCCAGTAAACTTCGTATGTGTTTGGAATGAACAATGACGGAAGGGTCTCTTTATTATAACCGATGGTCTTGTAATATATTGGGTTGGTGAGGAATTCGCTAAGTTCCAATGAATCAAGCAACAGTTGGCGACTTATTGCACCTGTTAATTGCTCTAATGTTCTTGTTGACGGAACTACAAGTTTCACCGGAACTTGTTCGTTGCTTACTATGCGACGATATATTGCGTGCATATTGTCTCCGTTGTTGATGGCAAAACGTCCGCTGCGTTTTCTGCTGTCGAATTTGTTGTGCTTGGCAAGCAGTTCGAACCCTTTTGTAGAACTTCCTCCGGTTATGTCGGATATTTTTTCAGCAACAGTCGCGGAATTATCGTTAGGGGTGATGTATAAGTATTCGGTTTTGTCTATATCTACGCTATCAATCTTTACAATGTAATAGGCATATCCTATAGGCAAAATTATAAGAAATGCAGTTATGATAACTGTATAAACTATTTTTCTGGATAAGATGTTGATGTTCATGTTTGTTATGTGTGTTGTTTGTGATTTCGCTTGTAAAGATACAACAAGATTGTTGAAAACTCAAGATAGCTGTGATTTTAAACCTCATTAACCATCTATTGTGGGTACTTTTTTGATATATATATGTGCGATATTGTTTTTTTTGATTATTTTTGTGGAAATTTTGATTAAACTACATCATAAAGTGTGTGTATATGAAAAAGATTATGACAAATTTGGCGACATCTGTGTTGTTGGTTATTATGATGCTTGCATCTTGTACTTCGTATAAGCAAGTACCTTATTTGCAGAATAGCAAAGATATGGATTCAGAGGTTTTGCAATCGTATGTTTCGGAACCTGTTATTATGCCATACGATATGTTGACTATCGCGGTTGTAAGTGCTCAGGATTCAAAAGCTGCCATGTCATATAACTTGATAATGCCATCAACTAACAGTAATGCGGGTAGTCTTACATCCCAACAGGCGTTGCAGAGTTATATCGTCGATGCAAAAGGTCGTGTCGATATACCCAATGTGGGTGAGGTTTGTTTGTCCGGCAAAACTTTAAAGGAGGCTGAAGATATTGTGCTTGCAAAGATAAAGAGTGCATTTGCTGTTCCTCCCACAGTTACAGTCCGTTTCGTCGATTATAAGATTTCTGTACTTGGTGAAGTGAAATCTCCAGGTACATACAGCATCCAGAATGGTAAGGTTAATGTCTTGCAGGCACTCTCTCTTGCTGGCGATTTGACTATTTATGGAAAACGTGATAATGTTAAAATCATTCGCGAAGATGCAAATGGTGTACAGAATATATATGAGGTGGATTTGAACGATGTCGAATTGCTTAATTCTCCTTATTATAATTTGCAACAGAACGATATTGTTTATGTTACTCCCAACAAATCAATAGCTAAGAATTCTGATATAGGCTCTTCTACTTCATTGTGGTTCTCGGGCACATCTATAGCAGTGTCGTTGATTTCTCTATTGTTTAATATTCTCAGATAATTACAGATATGATAGAAAACAAAAACATTACCACTCCGGTTGAGGAGGAGGGTTTTGATATAAGTAAGATAATCTCAAGTTTTCTGGATCATTGGAAACTGTTTGTCGTGTCTATTGTACTGTGTATTATGGGTGCGGCAACGTATCTCTATTTTGCCATTCCGCAATATAAGGTAACAGCAAAGATTCTTTTGTCAGATAGCCAAAAGGGTTCTTTCTCTTCTCAGGCGGATATGCTTGTAGATTTTGGATACCAGGTGGCAAATTCAAATGTAGAGAATGAAATAGAAGTAATCCACTCTATGTCAGTAGCCCGTGGTGCTGTATATAGTTCCGGAGTTTATATCTCATATACAAAATTGGGCTTGAAAGAGACCCCGATATACAAAAAGGCAAGCCCGGTAATGGTTTCAGCAACCCCTGAGGTCCTGGTAAAAATGGTTGCGCCTATTAATATTTTCTTTGCTTTTGAAAATGAAAAGCCTGTAAAGCTAAGGTATGAGTATATTAATGAAGCTTTAGGCTATAATATAGAAACGGCTTATATGGATATAGACTCATTTCCATATACTCTGAATACTCCTGCCGGCAATGTCATGGTTGAAGATATGAGGGAGAAAAAGGCTGAGAGTTCCTTGGTTTGCGAAATTATGGTTTCTATAAATCCTTTGGAGGCTACAGCACGCAGTTATATGTCGCGATTGTCTGTTGCTCCAGTATCCAAGACCTCATCGGTAGCTGTGTTGGCTATAAATACAGCAGTTCCGGCTGCGGGTGTAGATTATTTGAATGCAGTAATTGAAAGTTACAATAATGTGACAAACGACGACAAGCGTCAGGTTGCACGTAAGACCGAGGACTTTATCAATAGCCGTTTGGATTTGTTGAGAATAGAACTTGTTGAAAAAGAGGAACGTCTTGCAAAATATAAAAAGGATAATCAGCTTATTGACCCAAAACTGGATGCGCCACAGGTTATTCAAAACAAATCGGAATATGTGAAAAAACTTGAAGAACTTGATATGATGATTGAGTCTTCAAAGTATTTGAATAATTTTGTCAACAATCCGGCTAACGACATGAAGGTCATACCTACTACTTTTGGTATGACAATTGACCAGTCGTTGCTTACTCTCATAAGCAACTATAACCGTGAGGTGGTTGAGCGTGCGCAACTTTTGCAGACTGCAACAGAAGATAACCCTATCTTGAAGAGTGCTACAATTAGAGTTCGTGCAATGCAGGAAGATTTGCGTTCAGCACTCAGGGCTTTGAATAAGTCACTTGCTGTTCAGCGTGATGCAATTTCGATGCTTGTAGATAACTATACAGATCGTTTTGAGGTGTCACCGGACATTGAACGTGAGTTGCTTGCTTTAACACGTGAGTGCAGTATTAAGTCCGATCTATATGTGATGCTATTGCAGAAATATGAGGAGAATGCCCTTTCTCTTGCTGTAACTGCTGATAACTTGCGTTGTATTGATGCACCTACTATTGGTGGTGCGGTTTCCCCCAATACCAAGATGGTTGTATTGATAGCCTTGTTCCTCGGTTTGGTTATTCCGGCGGCTTACGTTTATTTGATGACCTTGTTGCAGACAAAGATAACTTCTGTTGATGCTGTAAAAGAACGATTAAGTACTCCTATGGTTGGTGTTATTCCTCTTTTGCCGGATTTGAAGGATCGTGCTTCGTCTATAGTTATTGATAAAAAAACAAATAATATAGTAACAGAGGCTTTCCGTGCTTTACGTACAAACTTGCAGTTTGTGATGAAGAACACCACCGGCAAGGTTGTTCAGTTTACTTCATCATCTTCAGGAGAAGGTAAAACCTTTATTGCTTCGAATATGGCTGTAAGTATTGCTTTGCTTGGAAAGAAGGTGTTACTTGTCGGTTTGGATATACGCCGTCCCCGACTCGCGGAGGCTTTTGGCTTTGACCGCAATAAGGAGGGATTGACGTCGTATCTTGCGGCAGATCCCAAAGAGTTGTCAATGCTTGATAAGAGTATAATCAAATCCAATGTAGTTGAAGGATTGGATATATTGCCGGCAGGTATTGTTCCGCCTAACCCGGCAGAATTGTTGGCTGGTGCTAATTTGGATAAGGCTTTTGAATACTTTAGGGAAAAGTATGATTATATAATTGTTGATACTGCACCGGTTGGTCTTGTTACAGACTCTCTGATTTCAAGTCGTGTCGCAGATGCTGTGGTGTATGTTGTGCGTATGAATTATACACATAATGATGATATTACATTCCTTAATGCTCTTGTTGCTGATGGTAAATTGGAGAATGTCTCAGTGGTAATCAATGGAAATGACCATAAGAGCGCAGGGCATAGAGTCTATGGTAGATATTCAAGATACGGCTACGGCTATGGATATGGCTATGGATATGGCTACGGATATGGCTATGGCTATAGCTATGGTCATGAACATTCAAATGATAAGAAAAAACATTAAGGAAAATCATTGATTTTGCATAAATAACAACAAATTGTGTACATTCGTGTGCCAATTTGTTGTTATTTTTAAAAAAAAGAACTAAATTTGCACACCTTTTGAGCGAAAAGGCTCTTTGGGGGAGCAAGTCGTAGTGTTTACTTGCTTGAATAATATCTGTTTTCGGGGCGTGGCGCAATTGGTAGCGCACCTGGTTTGGGACCAGGGGGTCGCAGGTTCGAATCCTGTCGCCCCGACGATAGCAGAAAAGTACATTTAAATGTACTTT
>JAGBSZ010000046.1 GCA_017631585.1 Bacteroidaceae bacterium | reverse complement strand
TACAGCATCCTTCAAAAGCATAATCTCCATAAGAATTAACACTCTGCGGAAGAAAATCCAATGACTGAAGATTTTCGCAGTATTCAAAAGCATTATCTCCTACAGACTTTATTCCATCGGGGAGTGTAATAGAAGACAGATTTCTACAATATGAGAAAAAACGTGCAGGAATTTCATCCATCGGTATTTGAATAACAACAGATTGCAGTTCTTCATGATAATTAAAACAATTGTCATCTTCAAAACCGACAACAGAATAATCTGTTCCTTCATAATTTAGAGTTTGAGGTATGACAACCATCGTTGCAGCATAGTCAACACCATTTACTTTTGCAGTTTTCTCATAATTATCCAACTGATATTCCACTCCATCTATTGTTTGGGCAAGCATTGGCTGTACACAACAAACAGATAGAATCAATAAAATGGATAAAAATATTTTTTTTACCGTTTTCATAAGGTTTATTGTTTAAGGTTTATTGTTTTGCAATAGTTTCCAATATGAAATCAAGAATTATTTATGATTGTCATAGTTGCCACTGGCGGCAGAACATATCAGGGAACAACTCTTTTATCTTTTCTATGTCACACTCATTCTTGAATATTCCAAAAAAAGCTGAGCCACTGCCTGACATTGATGCATACACCGCTCCCAAATCATATAATCCGTTCTTTATATTCATGACTGTCGGATATTTAGCAAATACACTCTTCTCAAAATCGTTCTTCATTAAACCTTTCCACTCTTCGACAGGCATACCGATGATATCTGCCAATCGGTTTTCGGGATAATCCGGATTTACAAGAGCATACGCCTCCTTTGTGGATATATGTATATCAGGTTTTACTACTACCATGTAATATCCGGCAAGATTGCAATCTACAGGAGTGAGAATGTTGCCGATACCGGTTGCGTATGCAGGTGTATTCTTGATGAAAAATGCACAATCGGCGCCAAGGCGGGCTGCATATTCTTCCAATTTTTCATCGCTAAGATTCAGTTCGGCAATAGAATTTAGCATCTTGAGCGCAAAAGCGGCATCAGCACTGCCACCACCCATGCCTGCACCTGTTGGGATGTTCTTGTACAACGACATTGTAACATTTGGCATTTCAAAATCCTTTGCTAAGATGTTATATGCCTTTACAACAAGATTGTCATTATCGTTTCCTTCAAACTCTGCATTATGCATGGTAAACGAAGTTTCGTCCTCACTCTTTGTTATCTCCAATATATCATAAAGAGGGATAGGGTAGAATAGGGTTTCAAGATTGTGGTACCCGTCGGGACGTTTCTCTACAACATCGAGTCCGAGGTTTATCTTTGCGTTTGGAAATGTAATCATTGGTTCTATTTTTGTATGCAAAATTAATTAAAAAATTCTTTACCGTTGATAACTTGTTGCATTTTGTTGAAAATGATAATCATGGCTTTTTGATTATTGATATTAATGTATGTATCTTCGCGCCACAAAATAAAAACTGCATCTTTTAATATGGAAGACAATAATACCCCGAAGAAACGTGCGCCACGCCGACAGCAGGCAAACTCTGCTGTTCCAAAGCTCAGCGAATATGGTCACGTTCAACCACAAGCCCTTGATATTGAAGAGGCTGTACTTGGTGCATTGATGATTGACAGCGATGCAATTGGGCGTTTGGGTGGAGTTCTGAAGCCTGAATCGTTCTACGATAAACGCAACCAGTTATTGTTCGAGGCAATACAGAAGATGGACCTCAGTGACCGTCCTATTGATATCCTCACAGTTGCCGAATATATGCGTAGCCAAGGTACACTCGAGGAGGTTGGCGGTCCTGTGTATATCGCACAACTTACAAGTAAGGTTGTATCTTCGGTGAATATCGAATATCATGCAAATATCATCGCGCAAAAGAAACTTGCACGCGACTTGATACGTTTTACCAGCAAGACTCAGGTGCAGGCTTTTGACGAGACGCAGGATGTTGAGGAACTTATGCAGCAGGCAGAATCGGAACTTTTTGAGATTTCCCGCCACAATATGCAAAAGGATTATACTCAGATTAATCCGGTAATCAAACAGGCTTTCGATCAGATTGTAACTGCATCAAAGAATACAAGCGGTATCAGTGGTCTAAGTACCGGTTACCATCGTCTTGATAAGGTGCTTTCGGGTTGGCAACCTACCGACCTTATCATCCTTGCGGCACGTCCTGCAATGGGTAAGACCGCTTTTGCCCTTTCGCTTGTGCGTAACATGGCCATTGACCAGGGCATTCCTTGCGGTATGTTCTCGCTTGAGATGGGTAACGTGCAGCTTGTACAGCGTCTTATCTGTAACGTATGTGAAATTCCTGGTGACAAGATACGTAGCGGTCAGCTTGAAAAATATGAGTGGACACAACTCGACAGCAAAATTGTTGCTCTTGAGAATGCTCCTTTATATATCGATGATACTCCACAGCTGTCGGTGTTTGAGTTGCGTTCAAAAGCACGCCGTATGGTGCGTGAGCATGGAGTAAAAATGATTTTCATCGACTATTTGCAGCTTATGACTGCCAACACCGGAAAAGGTAACCGTCAGGAGGAAATCAGTACCATTTCGCGTGCGTTGAAAGGTCTTGCAAAGGAGTTGAATATCCCGATTATGGCACTCAGTCAGCTTAACCGTAACGTCGAAGGTCGTGAGGGTATCGAAGGTAAGCGTCCGCAACTTAGTGACCTTCGCGAGTCGGGAGCCATTGAGCAGGATGCCGATATTGTAATGTTTGTGAACCGTCCCGAATATTTCCATATCTACAAAGACGGTGATTTCGATTGGCGCGGCAAGGCTGAGATTATTATTGCCAAACACCGTAACGGTGGTCTTGACAATGTTCCTTTGGTGTTCCGCAAGGAGTATGCACGATTCATGAATCTTGATGACGAGACTCTTGCACCGCCTCCGGGAGATATGCCTGTAATGCGTGGCTCAAAGATGAATATGAGCGCACCGATGGATTCCGGCGATGTTCCCGATTTGCCCGATTATCTTCAAGGGCAGTCATTGCCACCGGAACTTATGGGTGGTGGCAATCCTCCGGTTCCGTTCTAAGCATAAAAAAATGAGCCAATGGCTCATTTTTTTATGCTTAGAATGTAAAAGGAATAAGTAAAAGATGAAGTTCAAGGCTTGCGTAGCCTGAGAAACCGGAGTTTACTGATCGTAAATGAGTATTTCGAATGCAAGCGCAACACAGAAATTCATCTTTTATCTTTTTCTTAGAACAGGAATCCGGTATTTATATAGAATGCTCCGTTGCCGTCTTGTTTCTTTATCAACGGATCTTTACTGAATTTGCTTACCGGCAAACCATATTCAAATGCAACTATAAAGTTCTGATTCATTATAAATCGTAAGCCTGCACCCACTGTTATATGAGGGCGGTCACACTTTCTGTTACCGGAAAGAGCCATATATTTCTCATATTCTCCTTTTACTTTTTCATAGTTATCACCAAGCTGCTCTTCTGTTGCTTTGAACGACATATCATAGTTGCGTGTAACCATTGTTCCATCGCTGAACGCACTCAGACCAAATGCAATATTCTGTTTCCATAGAGTGAAATTCACGAAACGCCAACGTAACTCCACATTGTATGTCGCCATATCGAGACCCTGCACACGGTTACGCATCAAGCCACGTACTGTACGATAGCCACCCATACCATCGCGGTCATAGTTTGAACCCATTACAGTGATGTAGGGTAGTACATAATATGGTGCGCTATTACCGAATGTTCCTTCGTAGTTCAAACGATAGGCAAATGTAAGAACGTCGTTCTTCACAATGGGTACATAGTGACGAAATGTTGCAGAGTAGCGGTAATGTTCGTGTGTTGTTCCCAACCATTTTGGAGCAAGCGTAACATGCGCCTCTGCCCAGATACCTTTTGACGGAGCAGCCTCTTTATCGCGTGTATCAAACAACAATCCCAAACGCAATGTACTGCTGAGTCCACCCCAAGCTTCGTTTTCAGGAATTATTCCCCACTGGCGATACATATCGAAAATGGTAGGCTCGTCTGCTGGGAAAACCTTGTCTTCGTCTTTGTTCTTATTGATTTTGTCAAGATTCAATGCCTGGCTGTTATTATATCCCTGTTTGATGTAACTCAAATGATAACCGGCTTCCCAGAACAGTTTTTTCTTCCATATATTTCCGGTAAAGTCGGTCTTGAATAGCAATGCAAGGCGATTTACACGATATTTTGGGGAGTAGATATAATTCTCATGATTATTTTTGTCCTTGCCCAACGCAACCTGTGCATGATCATAGTACGACATATAGCCGTTGAAACCGTAAAAGTCCATCGCCTTGTCGTTTGTAAGTGTAACGGTCGAAGACCAACGTACTCCGGGTATCAGGAACTTGTTGTCATAAGATATTACAAACAATTGCGAGCCTTTAGTAAAGAAAGAAGCCTCCAAATATACTTTTTGGCGTGGATTGGGATAATCGCTACCATCACCAAAGTCAAATATATTCAAAAGTGCGCCAAGCTGGAATCCCTTGTCTGCGTCAAATGCCACAGCCGGCAACGGACCATAATTGAATCCTTTCTTTACAATCTCTTTCTTTGCCGATTTAATTGAATCGGATACGTTATTGCTCTCTGTCGCATAAATTACAGTGAACAGGAGCGATAACGACAATAATGTCAATATTCTTCTTGTTTTCATACTGTTTGTGGTATTAGCAACCTTATCATCCCACCCAATAAGCGGGATGTAACATCACGGTATAAGATAATTACTTAAATACAAGTTCTCTAATCTCTTTATATATTGCTTTGAGTGGCTTGCAACAGCATAGTTTAAAGTCTGATACAAGCACACGTACACCTTTGTAAATATCGTGTATGAGATAAGGTGCAGGCAGAATTACCAATGTCAAAGGCAAAGCCCATTGCCATGGCAGGCATATATATGAAATAATTGTATATATTATCATAAGCAAAGGCCATGCCAAGAGATTCATCAACATACGCACAGAATTGTCGAATGCCCTGTCTTTAAACATGCCACAAACTTTATTGCAAAGCAATATAAGTGGCAATGTTAATACTGTAATCACGATAGTATAGGGCAGTGTAGCCAACAAAAGCATAAGTTTGGCAATGTTGAATAAAAGCGAGTGCTTTGCAACCACCGATTTTAGACTGATTCCCTTTGATTTGCGTAACTTGATAGCCTTATTACCTAAAGAAAGAACTTTTTCAGCAGCTTGCGGATTACTTTCTTTAAGAGCATTTATCAGCTTGACAGTTTTGTTGTTTGCATTGGATTGTAAAGCCAATACATCAACCTTTCTATTATCTTTGACTGTTTTTATCTGCTCGTTAATAGTTGCTGCACATATTTCGTATGTTGCATCATAATCCTCATTGTTTGGAATATATACAAGTGTCTCTTTCATACGTTTTTCAAGAGAAGCCTTCATTATATTCATAAGTTCCTGAGGAGTCTTATCGCTATTCTGTCCAATATAATCGCTAACCTTCATTGGTTCACCGAAATGAACATGCGCTGTAGAACGAAAACGCCAGAAATTACCGTAACGGATACCTACCGGTACAATATACAACGGCATGTCCGACATCAGTTCCTGCGCCTGCAATGCAATACGGAATATACCTTTTGATATTGGTTGCAACGAGTATTTTGTCTGATGAGTACCTTCCGGGAATATACAGAACGGTACTTTGTCCTTAAGCACATCTACAGCCTGTTCTATGGTCTTATTGTTCTTCTTAACTTCGTCAAATCCGTCACGCATACGCATGATAGGCATCATCTTGAAGAAACGGAACATTTTTGCAAGCTTGGGATTCTTGAAAATGTCAGCACGTGCAACAAAAACTTTAGGTTTCCTGTCGCTTGCCAATATAACCAATGCATCCATCAATGTTCCTGTATGGTTAGGAGCATAAATTACAGCACCATCATCAGGAATGTTTTCTCTGCCAGTCTGTATTATTTTGCTGTATGATAGCTTAAGAACGGTATCTACGTAATGACGCAACAAACTATACCAAGGGTCGTAGTCTTGTATTTTTCTTTTCTTTTTAGCCATATCGTTGTATTAATCTTTCAATGGTGAACGACGGAATATTGTTGATATTGTCAATCCGGAGATTATATGCCATATACCCCATAGTGCGGTAACAATAATCATACCGCCATTTTCTTTCCATTGTTCGGGAGGGAAGATTGCGGGGTTTAGCAACAGAGCCAGTCCGAGACCGGAATTCTGAATACCGGTTTCTATTGTCAACGAACGGCGGTCACGCACAGGAACTCCACCCATTTTAGCTCCATAATATCCTGTACTCAATGCCATTGCATTATGAATGACAACCACCAACAGGCATACAAGAATACCGGCATACACCTCCCAACGCTGTTCAAAACTTGATAGTACCTGTGAAAGAGATACTGCAACCATACCTATAAAAAGAATGATTGACAGTACTGATGTAGGTTTTACCAACTTCTTTGCAAAATTGGGGAAATAGTGCGAAACCAAAAGACCCAGTACAATAGGGAATCCCAGAATAAGTATTATCTGCGACAACATGTCACCGAATGGAATCTCAAGCGAGGGGAGTGCTTTCTTTATTTCCGCAAAACGAAGGTAGTGAGAGCCCCAGAACCAGAAATTGAGCGGAGTTATTACAGATGCGAATACAGTTGTAACAGCAGTCATTGATACTGAAAGTTCAACGTTACCCTTTGAATGTGCCGAAAGGAAGTTCGACATATTTCCTCCTGGACACGAAGCTACAAGTATCATACCGATAGCAACCATCGGTGTGATTATTGGGTTAAGAACTATTGCCAACAAGCATGTAAAAGCAGGAAGTGCTATCCATTGTGCGAGTAAGCCTATTATTACCGAAGTAGGCTTTTTGAATACGCTCTTGAATGTACGCACTTTAATGCCGAGCGCAACGCCGAACATCACAAAGGCAAGAATAAAGTTTACCAGCAACATTCCACCTTGTGTAAGGTTTACATGTAGCGAATCTAAGAATTCCAAGTGTTCTTTCATTGTAATAATAGATTTATGGTTTTATTTATCAATATACTTTATAGCAGTTTTCTTACCAACCCGAACATACGATAAGGCATGTATCGGAATGGAAGGTCAAGCCAGGTAGGTGTTGTCACAATTGAGCGTTGATGCGAGAAAGCTTCAAAACTCAGTTTTCCGTGATAATGTCCCATTCCCGAATTACCCACACCGCCGAACGGCATGTTCTCATTGGCTATATGCATTATCACGTCGTTGATGCACGAACCACCGGCTGATGTCAGTCGTATAACCTCTTTAGCATGCTTTACATTGCCAAAATAGTATAATGCAAGCGGTTTTTCACGTTCGCGTACAAAGGTAATAACCTCATCGGGATTATCAAAAGGAATCATCGGCAATATCGGTCCGAATATCTCTTCATTCATCACTGGTGCTGTCAATGGCACATCTGCAAGCAATGTAGGTTCAATGAAACGTTCTGTCGCATCGCAGTTACCGCCATATACAACACGACCGTCATTCATGTAACCTTTGACACGCTCGAAAGCTTTGTCGCTGACCAGGCGTACATAGTGACGGCTCTGTTTTATATCATTGCCATGTAGTTCTCTTATTGCTTTGGCAAATTCAGAAACAAACTGTTCTATTTTGCTTCTATGAATAAGCAGATAGTCGGGGGCAATACATGTCTGACCGGCATTAAGAGTCTTTCCCCATGCCAGACGTTTGGCGGAGACCTTTATATCGGCATCCTTGTCGATGATACAGGGACTTTTTCCTCCAAGTTCAAGCACCACAGGGGTAAGATTCTTTGCAGCAGCATTCATCACGAGCTTACCAAGTTGCGGGCTGCCTGTAAAGAATATTATATCAAAACGATTCTCGAGCAGAACTTCATTGACAATCCTGTTACCCTGCACAACTGCAATATAACGCTTGTCAAATGTTGCGGTTATCATATCTTCGATAACCTTAGATACATTGGGAACATATGGTGAAGGTTTCAGTATTGCTGTGCATCCCGATGATATTGCACCTACCAACGGATTCAAGAGCAACTGTACAGGATAGTTCCATGGCGCAATTATAAGAGCATTGCCTAATGGCTCGCTGACAACACGGCTGCGTGAGGGCATCATCTTTAGTGGAGTGGCAACATGGTGGCTACGCATCCACGAACGCATATGTTTGATATGGTTCTTAACCTCCCCGGCAACAATGCTCAATTCGGTCAATATTGCCTCCTCAGCCGACTTATGCAAATCCTTCCACAAAGCTTCACAGAGAGGTTTTTCCCACTCCATTAGGGCATTTTGCAGTTTCTTGAGCTGTTCCTTACGGAATTTTATGTCCAATGTAGCATTGCTTGCAAAGAACTCGCGCTGTGCGTTTATAATTCCGTTAATATCTTGAATAGCAGTGTTTTCTATTTTCATTTTTTGCGTCCTGTAAAGTTATCCATTGCATGGAAAATACCTACGACCTCCCCAAAGATATAATCAAAAATCGAAGTAGGCAACAATGCTTGCCAAAAACGAATAAAATGATAGCTGAATGGCAAACCTTTGAAGTTCTTGTTTTTCTCTATGGCCTTTATTATTTTCTTAGCTGTTGGTTCGGGTTTAAGAATAGGGAAGAAACGTGATTTTACGCCATCGAACATACCTGTGTTGATGAAGTAGGGGGCTATGGTTGTGAAACGAACCTTGCTCTTCATCTGCTTCAATTCAATACGCACACTATCGCTCCAACCTATCATTCCCCATTTACTTGCAGCATATACCGACATTCTTGGGTTTGAAATCATTCCTGCCGCTGATGCAATATTGCACACATGACCATGGTTGCGCTCAATCATTGCCGGAAAGAATTGCTGTGCCACAATCATTGGGGCTATGGTGTTTATCTTAATTGTACGCTCGATTTCGTCTGTTGTAAGTCTGTCGAAAGTGGAATTGCTTGTAACAATTCCTGCACAATTTATAACGATGTCAATATTTCCGCACTCTGTAATTGTTCTCTCAGCAACTTCTTTTACCTGTTTGCTGTCCGAAACATCTACTTTATATCCTTTTACGTCGCCTATTTTCTTGTACTCTTCGACTGTTGTGGTAATATTTGTTTCATTGATATCCCAAATAACCAACTTACGTGCTCCTTTTTCGAGAGATACACGTCCCATTATCTTACCAATACCGGATGCACCTCCTGTTATAAGCACACAATTACCTTTAATTTTAGTCATAATATATTATATTTTATGTAGTTTTTGTACAATAGTACTAAATCGTGTGCAAAGTTAGTCCAAAAAGAACAAAATAAAGGTGCTTTTTTTTCTCATTGTTGTACGTTGTTGCTATATGCGTGTTAATTAATGTTTTAAATTGCGCATAATTTAGCTATTCTGTACTTTTTGTTCACTTGGTGGTTTTATAAGGCAAGCCGTCGATATACTCGATTGGAAACTGTCCTTCAATAAATCCGCTGATTATTGTATCGCGTGCTCCCGACGCCTGATATGGATAAAGTTCGAACTGTGGCATCACTGATGCAAAATGTTCCATGATTTCCGATTGTATACTCTCGTATTCGCACCATTCGGTTGTGGTTGTAAAGCAATAGAATTGTACGGGCAACCCGTTTTCTGTTGGCTCGAGTGTACGCACCATAATAATCATATCTCTTCGTATCATAGGATGATTATGCAGATAAATATCAGCGTATGCCCTGAAAAGTCCGGCATTTGTATCAATGGTGCCGTCGGCAATCCCATCTGGATTACTCGTGTTGCATACAACACCTTTTTTGAGTTGTTCGTATTTCCTTTCTATATATTCTTTCAGACCGCTATCAAAGTCTTTCAGTTTCTGCAACAGTTCTTTTGTGCAGGGTTTGATATGGTCGAGTTTGAGAGTGTATCCGCGTGCTATACGTCTTCCTCCGCTTTCGCTCATTCCTCTCCAATTGATGAAACTCTGGTTTATAAGAGTGTAGGGCGGTATTGTTGCTATGGTGTTGTCCCAGTTGCGCACTTTTACAATGGTAAGCGAAATGTCAAAGACATTGCCGTTGATTTCTGTGCCCGGAATCTCTATCCAGTCACCAAGACGCACCATATCATTCTCCAAAAGCAGAAAACCACCGACAAAGCCCATTATACTGTCCTTTGCTATGAGCATAAGTACTGCGGCAAAAGCACCTAATCCTCCAATGAGATATACGGGAGATTTGTTTGTCAATATTGATATAATGATTATGACTGCTATAAGCAGCACCGTTATACGGCTTATCTGAATGAATCCTTTTATTGGTCTGTCATGATATTTGCTGTTTGTGAATGCCGACTCACCGATAGCTATCAATAATGTATTTACATTTATTACAACGCAGACTGTAAACCATATCCAGGTGATATTTTCAGAATAATGAAGGAGCGTCGGTCTTCCTGTGAACACAAACGGCAACATCACCTCTACAAATATCGGCGGGATTATGTACCCTAATCGCCTCAATCTTTTACCTATTATAATATAGTGCAGAAATTCATAGTTTCTGCGATGCAATATCCGCTTGCATGCAAAAAAAGAAATTCTGTATATTATTTCCATTACTGCAAATGCAATAAGAAAAACAAAACAGAATGTGATGAGAATTTCAAGATATTTGATATGATGTTGAGAGACACCCAAGAATAAAAGCATTTTTTCTAATATGCCATTAAACCAATCAAAAACATTTTTCTCCATCGTTTTTTATTTTTATAACAAACAAAAGAGCTCTATTTTCAAAATCTGCAACAAATATTTTCATGTTTCTCTTATTTTGTCTATTTTCGTGTATTACCTTAATATAAATTAAATGATTATGCTTAAAGAAGGATTGGAATATAGCAGCGAAGTTGTTGTAACTAAAGCCAACTGCGCTTCAGCTGTAGGTTCAGGAGGGTTGGATGTCTTTGCAACACCATCAATGGTTGCACTTATGGAGAATGCTGCTATGAATTGTGTTGCACAATACTTGCCTGAAGGCTCATCGACAGTTGGAGCAGAGATAAACACCACGCATATTAAACCATCGGCACTCGGAGCAACGATAAAAGCCGTAGCACGGTTAACGGCTGTCGAAGGACGTAAATTGACATTTGATGTTGCGGCATACGACGGTGAAGATTGCATAGGAAAAGGAACTCATGTACGCTTTATTATCGACATTGAACGCTTTATGGCAAAACTGAAGTAAGAAACTATTAGCTATAAAATTAAGACAATGTAGTATTCTGGTACAAGGGCACTGCATCGTCTTAATTTTTTTTAACACAAAAGTTTCAAACATTTTCTCCAACGGCATTGTTCTATAATTGCAACTCACCCGAAGCGGCTCATGGATATGTGAATAGCTGTGTTCTGCATTTGTATAAACATTATACAACGGATGAATGTTTGCATAGTAGTTTTGTCGTGTTTTATTTTGTGTTTGTGTTAAGGTTGCTCCCTGATGTGAATCACGGAGCAACCGCTTTTTTGTTGCTTGCGAAAACTACCAAATAAACCTTGTTTTGTATCATTTTATCAGTTCATTTTTGTTCGTTGGTAACTCAAAAAGTTGTATCTTCGCAAAAATTTTCAAAAAAGCATTAAACATGTCAAAGTATTTGGTTGAAGACACACGCAAGGTTACTACGCACCGTTTTATTGAAATGAAGCGCAAAGGTGAGAAAATTGCAATGCTCACCGCATACGATTATACTACAGCATCAATCCTCGATAACGCAGGTATCGACGCACTTCTTGTAGGTGATTCGGCATCGAACGTTATGGCAGGTAACGTAACAACACTCCCCATAACACTCGATCAGATGATTTACCATGCAAAGGGTGTTGTACGTGGCGTAAAACGTGCGCTTGTTGTTGTTGATATGCCTTTCGGTACATATCAGGTAAATGCAGACGAAGCTGTGAAGAACGCTATCAGAATCATGAAGGAGACACATGCCGATGCTCTGAAGTTGGAGGGTGGTGAAGAGATTCTTCCTTCTGTACGCAAGATTCTTGATGCCGGAATCCCCATTATGGCTCACCTTGGCTTGACTCCTCAAAGTATCAACAAGTTCGGAACATACGCAGTGCGTGCAAAAGATGATGCAGAGGCTGAAAAGTTACGTCGCGACGCAAAGTTGCTCGAAGAGGCCGGCTGTTTTGCACTTGTACTCGAAAAGATTCCTTCAAAGTTGGGTGAGGAGGTTGCAAAGAGCCTTACAATACCTGTTATCGGTATTGGCGCCGGCAGTGCCGTTGACGGTCAGATTCTTGTATATGCCGACATGCTTGGCATGACAGCCGATTTTGCACCACGTTTCCTACGTCGTTATGCCGACTTGAACACCGTAATAACAGACGCTGTAGGCAGCTATGTAAGTGATGTCAAGACATGTGATTTCCCTAACGAAAAAGAACAGTATTGATATAACATCTAAATATATAAAAAATGAATCCGGGCAATACAGCCCGGATTCATTTTTTATACTAAATCAATTGATTAGCAAATATAGTGTGAACTGATTGACTGGTTGTTGAGTACACACTTGATGGCATCAGCAAAGCCGTGAGCTACTGAAAGCTGTTTTACCTTTGGACAGCCCTTTGCGTAAGGAATACTGTTTGTGAATACAATCTCGGTCATCTTTGACTCACGTACGCGCTCTGATGCGTTACCTGACATGATGCAGTGTGAAGCGATTGCACGAACTGATTTTGCACCGTTGTCCATCATCAAATCAGCAGCCTTAGATATTGTACCGGCTGTATCAACGATGTCGTCAACCAAGATAACGTTCTTACCCTGAACATCACCGATAATCTGCATAGACTCAACTACGTTAGCCTTTGCACGTGTCTTGTGGCAAAGTACGAGGGGTACACCAAGACATTTTGCGTATGCACTTGCACGTTTTGAACCACCAACGTCCGGTGTTGCTATTACAAGGTCATCGAGGTTCAATGAGTTGATATATGGAATGAATACCATTGAAGCATACAAATGGTCAACAGGAATATCGAAGAAACCCTGAATCTGGTCTGCATGGAGGTCCATTGTGATGATACGGCTGACACCGGCTACGCTCAAAAGGTCAGCAACAAGCTTTGCACCGATTGAAACACGTGGCTTGTCCTTGCGGTCCTGACGTGCCCAACCAAAATAAGGCATAACGGCTACAATGCTCTTAGCAGAAGCACGCTTTGCAGCATCAACCATAAGCAAAAGCTCCATGAGGTTGTCTGAATTGGGGAATGTTGACTGAACAAGGAAAACATTCTTACCGCGGATAGACTCCTCGTAAGAAACAGCAAATTCGCCATCGGCAAAATAGGTTGTGTTCATCTGACCGAGTTCGCAACCAAGTTCTTTACAAATCTCTTCTGCAAGGTAACGCGACTTTGTTCCTGCAAACACCATGTAAGGGGTATTGTTCATAATAATGTATTTATTTGGTTTGTTATTTGTTCTTTTATGTTTTACAGTCTGTCAACTGTTCTCTTAATTCTTTTGAAACGGTTTATAAGTTCTGTATAATCGGTAGAACGGCATGAGTCGAAATTCTCCCATATAAGCTCTTCGACAATAACTCCGCCAAAGCCATAGTTGGTAAGGCGTTTGAGATTCGCTTCATCGATATTTCCAAAAGCCCAAGTGTTACGGTTTATCATTTTCTTGCCAATCTCATTAAGCTCGGCACTTTGATAGAATGTGCGACCAAGAGGACCAAAACATACAATGTCGTATGTCTTTCGTAGCTCTTTAAGATGCATCAGATTGCTTGCATAACCTACAACTTTACCCTTCTCATTGCCCATCGGTGGATTGGAACCAAGAGGAAACAATGTTCCGGCAAGCTTGTATTCTTTCATAAGCCTGCTGTTGCATGAGTATATACGTTTATGGTATTTCTTTGGTATAAGATTCAATAGACGCTCAATGAATTGAGGGTGGGGGTATTCTTTATACAAGAAGAGATAGTCCAGCCCTTCGTCAAAAAGGCGGGTTATGATTTTGTCTTCTTCTACAAAAAAAGTAGGTTTTGTGGCTATGGCCAGTTTCATATTTTACAAAACTTAATAAATCAGTTCAGTTTCGACTACAAAATTAATAATTTTTATATTAACAGCATCGAATAAATTGATATTTATTTACTGCTCGTGTTTTTTCGCTATAATAGCCGGTTATTCTTCGTCAAGATAACGCTTTGCAAGCGCACCGAACTCTTCGATGCGACGGTCACGCAGGAATGGCCACCATTGACGCACAGTTTCACTGCGTTTAAGGCTTACCTCTACAACATCACACTGTGCCTCCTCGCCGAAATGAGCGATAAACTCACCTTGTGGACCTGCCACAAAGCTATGTCCCCAGAACTGAATGCCGTTAGTCATTCCCGATGGGTCAGGTTCATGTCCGCTGCGGTTCACTGCAATCACTGGCAATCCGTTTGCCACGGCATGACCGCGCTGCACTGTCTGCCATGCACCGAGCTGACGTTCTTTCTCCTGGGCTGTGTCACTGCTTTCCCAACCGATAGCTGTAGGATATATAAGAATATCGGCACCGCGCAAAGCCATTAGGCGCGCTCCCTCAGGATACCATTGGTCCCAACATACCTGAACACCGAGTGTACCGATAGATGTCTTTATAGGACGGAAACCAATGTCTCCGGGGGTAAAATAGAATTTCTCATAATATGCCGGGTCGTCGGGAATATGCATCTTGCGGTATTTACCGGCAATGCTTCCGTCACTGTCGAACACTACAGCGGTATTATGATAAAGTCCTTTTGCACGCTCTTCGAAAAGCGATGTCACAAGCACCACATTACATTCTGCAGCCACCTTGCTGTAAAAATCGGTTGAAGGACCGGGAATAGGCTCCGCGTATGAAAAATTATCTGTCGATTCCACTTGGCAGAAATACGGCGAATTGTGAAGTTCCTGAAGCACGACAAGTTGCGCCCCCTTTGCAGCAACCTCGCGTATGCACGCTGCAAGTTTCTGCTTGTTTTGTTCAACGTCTGTACCTATATTCTGCTGTATTATTCCAACCTTTATTGTATCCATTCTTTTCATATTAATATCAGTTCTTTGGGTATTGCATTGTCACACAGTGCAATGAACCATGTTGTTTAATCAATGCTCTGCAATCGATTCCTACAATCTCATAACCGGGGAAAGCCTTTGACAGGACTTCTGCCGCAAGCTTGTCGTTTTCGGGTTGAGCGTATGTGGGATAAAGCACAGCATTGTTCATTATAAGGAAATTTGCATATGTTGCCGGCAAACGTTCGCCGTCCTCGTCATATATAGCAGCAGGCGAGGGTAGTGCGAGCATGCGATAAGGATTGCCTTCTGCTGTGCGGAGTGTTTTAATCTGCTCCTCCATTGCATTAAGATCGGCGTACTGCTCATCGTCCTTATCACAACACTGCATATATACGATTGTGTCGTTTGGAGCAAGGCGCGCAACAGTATCTACATGTCCATCGGTATCGTCACCGATAAGATTACCGTAATCGAGCCACAAAACACGCTCCACATGCAACATATTCTTCAAGCAACGCTCAATATCTTCGCGCTCCATAGGCTGATTGCGGTGAGGCGCGAGCAAGCATTGGCTTGTTGTAAGAAGGGTTCCTTTACCGTCACTTTCAATAGAACCGCCTTCGAGTACAAAGCCGATACAATCCTCATATTCACCCTTTACTATGCCTGCATCATACAATTTGCCGTTGATGGCATTGTCAAGCGATGCTTCGAACTTACGTCCCCAGCCGTTGAAACAGAAATCGACATAGTGAGGTACATTGTCACCAAGAATAGTGATAAAAGCATGGTCACGCGCCCAAGTGTCGTTTGTTTCGCACTCGAACATTATGATATTGGGCATGTTTGCACCCGCCTTGGCAAGCATATCATTTACCTTTTTTGTATCAGGAGCAACAATAAGCAACTGCTCGCGCGCACTGATAGCCTTTGCAAGCTCCACAAAACACGCTTCCACCTCGGCAAGCATATAGTTCCAATCGGTGTTTTCGTGTGGCCATGTAAGCTGCACCATTTGTTGCCTATGCCATTCGGCAGGCATATATAGACGATTTTTCTTCTGTTCCATAATTATACCTTACGTTTACGGTCAAAGAAAGGATTCTTGGAGCTTGCGCTGACAGGAATACCGATGATATATTTGCATCCCGGCATCAGATTGAGCTTGCCAGCAGCATATCCAACTGAATACATCACGCGGGTATCAAGACGCAAATCGGCAGCAGTCGCACATGCTGAACCTACTGCAATACCCACATCAATGGTATTCATGGCACAAGGAACACCTTCGGGACGCTCACCGCATGTGGCATAACCGCAATATGCACAATTTAGCATCATTGGTTCCTCGCGTGTTCCGATGAGTATTACAGCCTCTGCCGACATAAGGTTATCTGCATCACGCATAAGACCTCCACGTCCCATATCCTCACCAATCTGATGCAATGCCTTGCTCAATACAACAACATCGTCGTCGGTAAGCATACTTATTTCTATAAGGTCAACACCCTTAGCCTTGGGGGCAGTACGCGCAGCTGTCATCATCTGCTTTGCACATTCTATCACATGCTCATGTCGAGCATCTCTCTCGTTATATACCATAATCCTTTAAATTTACTCTCTGCGAAGATACACATATTTTTATAATGCCTAACCATATACAAGGGTTTTTATTACATTTCATAAACACCAGAACATTCCAATCATAGAAAATGTAATAAAATGAAACGTTTTTGTTGTTCATTTTTGTTGTTTTTATTTGTAACTTTGCACCATGGCAAACAAAATCGTACATATAACAGAGAGTTCAGGACTTGTTCTTGAAGGTGGCGGCATGCGTGGTATATTCACCAACGGCGTGCTTGATTATTTTATGGACAAAGGCATAGCATTCCCATATATAATAGGAGTGAGTGCCGGAGCATGTAATGCGCTTTCGTATATGTCGCATCAGCGAGGACGTGCCAAGTACATTAATATCGATTTGCTTAAAGAACGTAATTACATAGGGTTCAAATATCTTCTTACCAAGCGCAATATAATGGATTTTGACCTACTTTTTCATGAATTGCCCGAAAAGATTTACCCATACGATTACGATGCTTTGGCAAAAAACGGAACACGTCTCGAAATTGTCACAACAAGTTGCAACACCGGTAAAGCATGTTATTTCGAAGAGAAGAATAACCCCAAGCGTGTCATTGACCTGGTAAAAGCATCGAGCAGCTTGCCTTTTGTATGCCCGATAACAAATGTAGATGGTAAACCTATGCTTGATGGTGGTATTGCCGACTCCATTCCGCTCGAACGCGCCATTTCACAAGGATATTACAATAACGTGGTTGTACTCACCCGCAACAAAGGATACCGAAAACCCACAGGAGCAACCAAAGTTCCTTTTATGTTCTATCGCAAATACCCAATGGTGAAAGAGGCGATAAGACAACGCAACATGATATATAACCGCGAGATTGAACTTGTTGAGAAACTCGAGGAGCAAGGAATGATAACTGTTATACGCCCGGAAAAGCCCATTGAAGTAGGGCGCATGGAACGGGATACAGAAAAATTGCTTGCACTGTACGAAGAGGGATACAGCCTTGCATCAAAGATTGAGTTCAAAATCCGATAGGATTTTGAACTCAACTCATATTTATACAAACATTTTATGAATCAATAATTCGCCAACGCTTCGTTGACAGCATACATATATTTCTCTATTGTTGTTGCCTTAAGAATTGCTTTTTTATCACGTTTGAGCATATCGGGCAACAGATACTCCCAATATGGTTTTAATTTGCTGAGGTACTGCGTATTACCCTGTAAACGTTGAGCCATTACATCATGCAATTTATCATGCATTTTTCGTACCAATGTAGCGCGCTCCTTGTTTGTCAACTCCTGACCGGAGTAGTACTCCAAACCAACTGCCGGATTGGCAAGCAATCCACGACCAAGCATTATCCCTTTGAGCTTGGGAAAAGATGTCTCTACACGCCGAATATCCTGCAGTGTAAGCAGGTCTCCATTATATACAACTGGATGCATGCAAGCCTCGTAAAACTCCGCAAAAGCATCAATATCAACCGGTTTCTTGTATTGTTCGATACCCAAGCGGGGATGCATAGTAACATGTGATAGGGGAGTAGTGTTTATCATTTCAATGAGTGCCTGCCATTCGCTTTTGTCGTTCCAACCAAGACGCATCTTTATGGAGAAAATCAAATCATCGTTACGCTTTACCTCCTCCAGAATTCCGGCAACCAAATCGGGGTGAGGAAGTATGCCTGCACCATGCTTTTTTCGCGCCTGCAATGGGAAAGAACATCCCATATTTATATCAACACACTTATAGCCCTCATTTCTTATAAGTTCAAGAAGCGGACGCATCTCCTCCGGAGTAGCTGCAATAATCTGAGGCACAAGGTTTTCAACAATATTATTCTTACGTTCCACATCGCGTATATCCTTACTGCGTATCTCGCCATGTTCATAACGCAGGAAAGGCGTATAATAACCATCAATGCCACCGAAAATCTCGCTGTGTACATTACGCCACACAGCCTCAGTGAATCCTTGCAAAGGTGCTGAATATATTTTCATGATTATATTATCGAGCTATTTTCCCGCGAAGATAATGAATATAAACGAAATAAAATAATCATCGCCATTATCAAAAGACAACGGCGATGATTTATAAGAAGCTAAAAGCAATTATTCAGCTTTCTCCATATCTATTTCAACAATGTCGTTATCCCATCTGCAACATTTTCCTGTAGCTAAATCAATAACCCAGCCAAAAACGTCGGTTAAATTCAAGATAGCAACAGGGTTAAATACAGCATCAAGCTGAAAGAATGTATTTTTATATCCCTCCTTTTTAGCCATTAAAGTTTTGTCAGAAAGTTTTTTTCTAACCTTAATAGTAGTGTGTCCTTCATCGGTTATTGTACCAAGTTTAATGCCATTATCATAAATTTTTGTTTCAGGCATACCAACAAATGTAATCTTCTGCTTGGTTGGAGTAAATATCGTTGCACAAGAAGTAAAGAAAAACACGCCCAAAGCAATGAGTAATAAGTTTTTAAATCTTTTCATAAATTATAAATTTTGATAATAATATATGCAAAAATAGGTAAAATATTGAAAATAAAGAGTATTTGCTTTATAAAACTTCCGTATTGTTTATCTATTTTCAAGAATCCGGACAATTATACAAGATGAGTATAAATTTTAAAATCTTCTTAAACATAAGACGAGTATTTATTTTTAAATCTACAATTTTTCCAAAATCTTCAAAATTTCAAAATTCTGCGCCTGATTATAATTTCTTCAGAATTCAAAAATTCCGTAAGAATCCCAGATAGTGCACAATTTTTAAAATCATATTAAACATAATATTCATTATCATTCAAAAGTGGAATAAAAGCGGAATAGTGGGTTTTAGCTGAAAATCCGCTAAAATCTATTTGTTTTTTTCATCGTTCGCAAGGAACTTCAAAAGAAAGTGAATAAATATCTGTCAGGTTTATTTTTACTCCTTATTAATTATTAAAGGAAAAGTTATATCTTTGCAAAGTTTTGCAAAAAGTTGCATTTTCGCGACATAACACTTAAAACAAACTATTTATGTGTATCGTTAATGCAATCACTGCGAAAAATAATAAATTATAAAACCTATAGATATTATGCCTAATCTTTCGGAAAGAGCCGTTCTTATGCCTTCGTCACCAATTCGCAAATTGGCACCTTTT
Source organism: Bacteroidaceae bacterium (assembly GCA_017631585.1). Lineage (GTDB taxonomy): Bacteria > Bacteroidota > Bacteroidia > Bacteroidales > Bacteroidaceae > HGM04593. The sequence goes on along the minus strand of JAGBSZ010000046.1, from coordinate 4,405 downwards.
GCCAATGCGGCTAAGGAACGTGGCTTGAAAGTATATCACTTGAACATCGGACAGCCTGATTTGGATTCTCCACAGATTGCCATTGATGCCATAAAGAAATTCGACAAGAAAATTCTCGAATACAGTCCAAGCGATGGTTTTCTTTCGTTGCGCGAGAAACTTGTAGGATATTACGACCAGTATCAGATTAAACTTACTCCTGATGATATTATCGTAACATCCGGAGGTTCAGAGGCTGTATTGTTCGCATTCCTCACATGTCTGAACCCGGGCGACGAGATTATTGTTCCAGAACCTGCATACGCCAATTATATGGCATTTGCAATATCTGCAGGAGCTGTTATCCGTCCGATACGCTCTACAATCGATGAGTCATTCGCACTTCCTCCTATGGAACGTTTCGAGGAGCTTATTAATGAACGTACACGCGGTATTCTTATATGTAACCCCAACAACCCGACAGGTTACCTTTACACACGCAATGAGATGAACCGCATACGCGACCTGGTAAAGAAACACAATCTATACCTTTTCTCCGATGAGGTATATCGCGAATTCATATACACCGGTTCACCATACATTTCAGCTTGCCACCTCGAAGGCATTGAAGACAACGTGGTTCTAATAGATTCTGTTTCAAAGCGTTACTCCGAATGTGGTATAAGAATCGGTGCTTTGATAACAAAGAATAAGGCTGTACGTCAGGCTGTTATGAAGTTCTGTCAGGCACGTTTGAGCCCTCCTTTGTTGGGTCAGGTAATTGCAGAGGCATCTATTGATGCACCACGTTCATATGCTATAAACACATATGAGCAGTATATCGAAAGACGCAACTGCCTTGTGGATGAGTTGAATAAGTTGCCGGGAGTGTACTCCCCTATTCCTATGGGTGCATTCTACACTGTTGCACGATTGCCGATAGATGACAGTGACAAGTTCTGCGAATGGTGTCTTACTGATTTTGAGTATGAAGGAGAGACTATCATGATGGCTCCGGCATCGGGTTTCTACAGCGAAGAGGGATACGGTAAGAATGAGGTTCGTATAGCATACGCCATAGACAAAGCTGACTTGAAACGTGCAATATTCCTTTTGGGAAAAGCTCTTGAGCAATACCCCGGTCGCATTGAACCATAATACATTATAGATGATGTATCATCGGTCAGTTACCGATGCATTGATACAAAAAAATCTGTAATCCAATGGATTACAGATTTTTTTTGTCTGATATATCAAGTATTAATATCCAAGTGATTTCTGCAATGTCTCCATTTCCTTTAACTCTGCTTCCATATTAAGGTTGTAATAGCAGTTAGTTAGGTTTGCAAGCCACAAATCATATTTTTCAGGCTGCATCTCGCGGAGTTTTTCAAGAAGTGGAAGAGCTTTCTTGTAATAACCGTTTAGAATCTCTTTGTCCTTTGCAAGTTTCTTCTTGTCAGTAACTTTAGTTGAAGACTGTGCTGTTGCATACTCTTGAGCTTTGAAGAGGTAGCAACGGCTCAAGTTGTTGAGAGCAGATTCATAGTTTGCATCAACAGCAAGTGTCTTTTCATACCACTCGATAGCAACATCAGTCTCCTGCTTCTGGTGAGCAATATAACCCTTCAAATATACAAAGAATGGATTAGCAGGGTCAGATGCGATAAGCTCGTCTGCAAGAGCATTCAACTTGTCGCTCTCGTTTCTGTTGTCATAATACTGAATAAGTGACTGGTAGAAATAAGCATCATCCGGGAATTTCTTTGCACCTTCCATACAGTCGTTAAGCCATTGTGCAGTATCACCAAGTTCAAGGTGTGCAACTGTCTTATAGCGGAAAGCTGATGGTGCCATCTGAGAATTAGTCATTGCTAAATCAACATGAGAGAGTACCTTTTCATAATCTTTCAACTGCATTCCACTCAAAGACATGTTGTATGCCGCAACCGGAACATTGATTGTATCCTTAGGCATCATACCTGCATCTGCCAATTTATTCGATGCATCGATAAACATCTTAAACAGGTCGTATGACTTCTCATAATCCTCATTTCCATAGAAATACGCACCGGCATTATAGAACTGACCAAATTGCTGCGCATAGGTTGTTTTAATAAAGTCAGCATACTTGGGAGCCACTTTACCCTTAGCATCAGGAGCGTTGTCGTACATCTCGCAATTAGCCAATTCATGACCCATTTCATATATATAACCATACATCAATTCCTCGTTAAAGGAAGCACCTTCGGCACGTTTACGGTTTTCAGCATCGATAGCGGCTTTTTTTGCACTGACACTTACATACCAAATAAATGGTTTGGTCTTGACCAATGGATTTGATATTACAGACTTCATGGCATTTATTGCAGCAATAGGATCTGTCTGCAAGGTCAATTCAGCATCCTTGGCAATGTTCTCAAGAGCCTTGATTTCTTTTTTCTGTTGTTTCAACTCCTCTTTTGTAAGTTCTTGACCGAAAGCAAATGTTGCGCCAAGAACAAAAGCAATAGACAATACTAATTTTTTCATATCAAAATAGGTTTAGTTATTAATTACTCATTGTTTTGAGATTCATTATTTTCTGTTGTGATAACATCTTCATTCTCAACAATCTGTACATCCTCTTCGGCTTCACGGCTTACCTTGCATACAGAACCGATGCAATCGTTCTTCTTGCCAAGATTGATGATACGTACACCCTGGGTTGCACGACCCTGAACAGGTATCTGATCAACAGATGTACGGATTGTAATACCTGACTTGTTGATAATCATCAAGTCGTTATCATCGTTTACATCCATAATTGCAACAAGCGCACCGGTCTTTTCTGTTACTTGAAGTGTCTTGACACCCTTGCAACCACGGCTTACAGTAGGATATTCATCAACTGCAGAACGTTTTCCGACACCTTGCTCCGAAAGAACAAGCAGACTGTGCTGTGCGTCATCGTTCTTTGGCAACACTACCATGCCTACAACTTCGTCGTTCTCCTCAAGTTCCATACCCTTGACACCGGTAGCTGTACGTCCCATGGCACGAACCTTGCTCTCGTTGAAGCGAACAGCCTTACCACCACGGTTAGCCATAATGATATCGCAATCACCATCTGTAAGTGCCACTGAAATTACGCGGTCATCCTCACGTATGCTGATGGCAATGATACCGTTGGTACGAGGACGTGAGTACTGCTCAAGGCTTGTCTTCTTGATGATACCGTTCTTTGTACAGAACACAATGTTATGGCTCTCGATGAAGTTCTTGTCGGCAAGTGTTGTAACACGCACAAATGCATTAACTGCATCGTCTGCATCGATATTGAGCATATTCTGTATAGCGCGACCCTTTGAATTCTTGTTACCCTCGGGAATCTCATATACCTTGAGCCAATAGCACTTACCACGCTGTGTAAAGAAGAGCATTGTGTTGTGCATGGTTGCTGTATATATATACTCGATAAAGTCGCTGTCGCGTGTGTCACTGCCCTTTGAACCTACACCGCCTCTGTTCTGACTGCGGTATTCTGTAAGCGGAGTACGCTTGATATAACCAAGGTGAGAGATTGTGATAACCATCTCGTCATCGGCATAGAAATCCTCCGGATTGAAATCGCTTGAACCGCTGTAATCGATTTTACAACGACGCTCATCGCCATATTTCTCCTTAACTTCATACAACTCGTCCTTGATAACCTTCTTGCAGAGTTCATCATCGGTGAGAATTGCATTGTAGTATTCAATCTTGCGCATGAGTTCCTCATATTCTGCATGCAACTTATCCTGCTGGATACCGGTAAGCTGACCAAGACGCATCTCCACGATAGCGGCAGCCTGCACCTCGCTCAATCCAAATCGTTCCATAAGGGCAACTCTTGCATCGGCAGGAGATTTAGCCGCCTTGATAAGACGAACAACCTCGTCGATGTTATCAGAAGCGATAATCAAGCCTTCAACAATATGTGCACGCTCCTCAGCCTTGCGAAGTTCATATTTTGTACGACGTATTACAACATCGTGACGATGCTCGACAAAACAAGCAATACACTCCTTGAGTGACAACAATTTTGGACGACCCTTTACAAGAGCAATGCAGTTTACGCTGAATGATGTCTGCAATGAACTCATCTTGTAAAGCTTGTTAAGGATAACGTTGGCATTGGCATCGCGCTTTACATCGATAACAATACGCATACCCTCCTGGTCGGACTCATCGTTGATATTTGAAATACCCTCAATCTTCTTTTCGTTTACCATTGAGGCTATATCCTTGATAAGTTCCTCCTTATTTACATTATAAGGAATGGCTGTCACAATAATTTTCTCATGAGTGTCTGATTCAATCTCAGCCACAGCACGCATAATTACGCGACCACGGCCTGTCTCATACGCCTCACGCACACCGCCTAAACCGAAGATATCACAACCTG
>JAGBSZ010000045.1 GCA_017631585.1 Bacteroidaceae bacterium | reverse complement strand
TCGTCAAAGTGGCGGTCATACAAAACAATCTGTTTGTCGCCCTGCAATAAGGTAGTAGCAGAAAGCGTACCCGGGGCGTTGTGTCTTACGTTCGACACGTAGTTTACGAATGCCTGAGGCATTCCCAATTCATTAGTTGTTGTCATCTGTGGCCTCCTGCATTTCTGCTTCCGGCTCCTTTACTAAAGGCTGGAGGTCAAGTCTCCATCCACCATTTCCCAGCTTCTCGGCAGAGGTAACAACCCATCCGTCGTCGCTATAACCGTTCAATCGGTTAACAATGTCTTTAAGTTCGTTGCTCATTTTTGCAACCTCCTTATTAAGTTTTTGTGCATTCGCATGGTGGCCACCTTTTTGAATGCTATGGCCGGTGCAGGAGTTGAACCTGCGAACCCTTCCGGCCGTGCAGCTATCCGAGCAGAACCCGGATAACTACAAATCCCACAACCATTACGAAGATTCCCAATGAAACGTAGTCTTCTACGTCCAGCTCCCACTTGGTTCTTCGTACCCACTTGTTTCCCCTCTTGTATGCCTGATGTATTTTTTTCATTTCGAACTCCTTACTTCGCGAACGAAGTCCAGCATTTCGCTTACGAGTTCTTCTTTACTTTTTTTGAGTTGTTCGGAATAAAAATCGTTGATGAGGTTCATTAAGGCGTTTGAATAGCCAGCTGCATCCCGGCTCTCTTGCAAGTCCATCTCGAAAGTCTCAAGGCAAGAATTGAATTGACTTTGTGTCATACTTTCCCCCTAAAAAAAAGAAGCCCGGCCATGTTTCCGTCTCTAACATGACCGGGCGTTTAACCCACAAAGTGGATTCGAAAAGACGGCAATCGAATCAACTTTGTGAGAAAAGGAAGAATTCGACATTTTCCTTTTCTCAAGTTAATTCGAGATTACCATTACTTTTTTTCATTGTCAAGTTATTTTTTAATGTCGACAGCTAATTTGCGCAAATTTTGTGATAAAAGTCGACTATTTTTGTGAAATTCCGATTCAAGATTTCAGGGTACAATGTCCGATAAGGACTTCACTATGAAAAATTATTCCGTCAAATTTAAGCATAGGGAAATATTACCCTTGTATGTCCGTGGTCTTTATTATCGAAAGTACACCCTTCGTCAGGCTGCCGAGTCAACGGGATATTCGATAGACCACTTGTGTCGGCTCCGCAAGAAGTACGCACTTGTTGGAGATAGCATGTTCGAACACGGCAACACTCGTCGTGTTCCAAAAAACAAGATTGACCCGGAGCTGGCTCGCCGGATTGCTCTTCTTTATTCTGCTCAATATTCAGACATCAACTTTTCTTACTTCTGCCGTTGCCTTGAGGATTTTGAAGATATAAAAATCTCACTTGCAACGCTTCGTAAAATTATGAAAGAGTACGGCTTGGTTTCCCCGGAGGCTCACAAGGTAAAAAAGAAAAAGTCAGTACATCGACCGCGTCTGCGCAGGGAATGCGAAGGTGACTTAATGCAGGTCGACGGCACTCCGTTTGCGTGGTTCTACAAGTTTGGAGACAATAAGCGTTACTGTTTGTCCGGCGGTATTGACGACGCGACCGGTAAAATCACCGGACTGTACCTGACAGAGTATGAGTGCTTGTACGGCTACTTGGAAGTGCTACGGCAGACCTGCCGAACCTACGGAGTTCCCCGGGAGATATATTCCGACCGAGCTGCCATTTTCTGTTACACTCCACGTGGGCCAAACCTTGCGCAATGGGAAAAGCTGGAAGTAATGCATGAGAAACGCACCCAATGGCAACGAATCTGTGAGGAACTTCACATCCACCAAATATTAGCGTGGTCACCTGAAGCCAAAGGTCGCGTGGAACGCATGTGGCGCACCATACAAGGCCAGCTGCCGATGTGGTTATTCAAGAATAACATCCGTACTGTGGAAGAAGCAAACCGCCAGCTGCACCGCTACATTGAAAGTTTCAATAAGGCTTATGCGGTAGAGGCAGAGGACGACGAAATATTTTATATTGACGCTCCGGCAAATCTTAAAGATATCCTCTGCGCACAATTTCCACGCAGGGCCGACGCACGCGGATGTATCACGTTTCACAATACCACGTTCTACGCTCCAACCGCACCGGACTTTTCTCGCCGGGATGTTTTGCTTTGCATAAATGAAAGCGGACTGTTTGCAAAGTACATGGGTGAATACTATCCTTTGCAGCCGACAGAAAACTTTGTCCGCCAGCTTACTTATGACGAAATGCCACAAGTAGTCGTTAATATTATTCACCGGTATTTATTCGCGTTCGCAAAGGAAATCAGTGCTTAAGCGTTGCATAATCAAATTCCTGCAGCTTGTCGCACACTTCCCTTTTCCAATGGGAAATGCGTGATGGGGTCTTGTGGAACTTGTCTCCCAGCTCCGCAAGACTTAAGCCTTCAATAACGTCGCTTATGAAAGCGTACTCGCGAGTAGTAAGCGGACTGTCGTCGAGCCAATCAAATAATTCTGACTTCCGTGTGGTTCGAATCTTCTTTTCAAAATATGCCAAGGACGGACTTTTTCTGCACATTTCTTTTAATCTCCTAATTTAATTATAGGAGAGGTTATGTAGAAACTGTTGTGGGATTACCCACCGGGCCTTTGCGATTAGCTGGTGATTCAATCGCAAGGACAAGTGATTCAATCCTATGCGAGTTGTTCGGAATTTCCGAACTGTTGCTCATCCGGCATTTCACGGCCTGCGTTCATCTGCTCCCACATCTGCTCATCCATACCTTCAGATTCTCCGGCACCGATTGCATGCATGATTTCGTCGTCGATTTCTGCACTTGGTACAAACTTCTGAGCAAGTTTGAAAGCGGTCTCCATTGGTGTTCCCATTGCGGTCAGCTGGCCGACAATGCCTGCGAACGACTGTCCCAGCTGCGACTTCTCAACTTCAGAAAGTACAAAGCCGTTGTCTGCTTTAATGCGTACTTTACGAGCGTGCTTTGCCTGCTCGCTATTTGCACCAAAACAAGAGCAGACAAGAAGTTCTATACAGTTCTTGAAAGCAGGAGCCACGTTATTGAAAAGCAGACGTATCATTTCACTCTGTTTCAAAGTTACATCTTCGCGGTTGTCGCTTGCAAGGCCGGTGGCTTTCTCTTCAAAAAGGATAGATTCTGCAACACCTGAACTTGCACAAAGTCCAAGACGCGCTTCGTTTAAAAGGTCATGGTAACCGCTATAAGTGCGGTCAAGGATTTTAATTTCTCCAACACTATTGATTGCGCGTGGATGGAGCATTGACCATTCGCGCATCTGCTTTTCGTTCTCTTCCATGTATTTCTTTGTGAATTCCGGGCCGTTCTCAATGATAACTCCGTCGGCTGGAATAGCGTGGTACATAAGGGAACTCTGTTGTGCCATAATCGGCAGGGACATCTTCATAATTTGATAACTTTCAAAGTCCTTTATCCAGCCTTCGAAATCTGATGTCGACCATCCCATCTGTTGAATTGCTCCCCAAAACGGCAGCTTCTGCGGACGCACCATTGCCATGCGCTGTGTGTTTACACGGACACCACCAAGCGGAATAAAGAGCGAACGTGCGTAGAGATAGTCCTGAGCGGTGATGTTGTAGTCAGGAACGAACACACAGTTCCATCGGTCGGCATTTACCCAATAGCGGATGAACTTCTTCTTGTCGCCCATCTTCATCTTTATCTGCTCGAGCGTCATCTGCATTGTAAGCGGATTGTCGCCGTCTACAACCGGATAGCAGGCATCACCACCAAAGATTAAAGCCTGCGTTGTAGCGTCTGCGTAAGCGTCAGAGAAACCGCACTCGTTTGCGTAATCTTCGAGTTCTGTTATATCGTCAGGAGTAAAGTCTGAACATTCAAAATGTACACCATCAAGCGAAAGGCAGCCGGCCTTTTTATTAATGATACGAGCTGGAATGCCACCACCGGCATAATAAGAGGTTGCTTCATTCGGCAGAATGGAAATCGGAATAAAACTGTCCACGTTCATTCCCGGGTCTATTGCCGTACCAATTCCGGTAGCTGGGTTCGCGTATCCGTCCTGAACAATTCCCGGAGTGTTGCGCAGCTTTTCCTCTGCGAGCATGGCTTCCATGCGAGCCTTAATCTTTGCCGGGAAGTTTGTGATGAGCGTCTTTTTCATTTCTTCTGCGCTCTGTGTTCCCGGACGAGCGTCCTGAACGTAACCGACAAGTTCGTCGCGGATTGATTCAAGTTCAGAATTGTCGAGTACAATCTCGCCGTAGCCGTCTTGTGTCTCGTCGCAGCTACTCTCGTGGCTTGCGAGGATATCAAATATCGCTTTGTGATGTGCGTTCTTTTCTGTGTCTTTTAATTTATTAAAGGTTGCCATACTTTTATAGTCCTTTTATGCGTATTTATCGCGTTTTATCATTTCAAAGATGTCTAATAACGATTTGACTTCTGCCATGTCATGTGTTAAAGTGTTCTTGTACGGACAGACTGAATCCTTCGGCTGTCCTTTCGCCCTTGTTTTTTCAAGGGCATTTTTTATGTCCATTGCTTCAATCGAATATATATTATGGCCGTCTTTGTCTAGAGAGTGTTTGACTGTTATTAAAGCGCGTGCCTTTTTGCCTGATTTCAGTTGTATCGGCATACTTAAGAAACGCTCTATTTTTAAGTCCTTTTCTCCATTCTTTGTATCATCATGTTCTCTTCTGAAATGTGCATTCTCAAACAATTCTTTTATCTGATTTGCCACTTCAAAATGCTCCGGCAGAGTGAATCCGTTCTCTTTTGTATGGTCAGTGCGACTTCGTAATTCTGCCTGACTTGTCTTACTAAAACGAGCCTTTATTCCGTACTTCTTGTTTACAAAATCTTTATCGATGTACTGAGCTGTGTTTTTATTAAACTCATCTCTTAGTTTAGCAGCTACACCTTTCTTCTTTGATTGAGAACTATCTCCACCGCCTTTGGAAACAAACTGTCCATTGGCCCCACTATGCTCCATACCATTAGCGTCGGTCTTGTTGTCGCAGACATATCCATAATGTTTCAGGCTTTCGAATTGTTCTCTTAACGTCATATATTTATAGTCGTTTAATCAAAAATAAATTCGCTCTGTTGGAGTTCCGGTTGGACTTTTCCCAATATAAAGTCGCAGATGAAGTTTCTAGCGTAGTCCGGGGAAATCATCGAGCGTTCTTCTGAGCAGATTCCAGCTTCAATACCTTGTTTGCTATTGAGGATGTTTTTCTGCTTTTTATCGTTTTGGTAGCTGAACCCATAAGTCGGATTAAAGTTAAAAAACCAATAGGCGGTCGGTTTTACAAAATAATCGCCACGCTCCATGCGGTTATTGTCTATCAAAGTAGGCTTTAAAAAGTTTTGTGTAAGAAATAAGTAGTTCGGTTTTGTAGCCGGGTTCTCGATTATCATTTTGAAACCGAGACGTTCTGACAGATAGCATAGTTTATAGAGCAACGAATAAAACTTATTTCTCTGCTCGTTGCGTTCAATTGCGTCCTGAATGCGCTCATACTTTACTTTGTGT
>JAGBSZ010000044.1 GCA_017631585.1 Bacteroidaceae bacterium | reverse complement strand
ATCGAATACGAGATTGCAACATTCCTCAATGGAGTTTCAGCCGAGGAAATCAGCGAGAGTACATCCGTAAAGGTTAAGGCTATGTATAAGATTGTTGGTGAACTGGAGTCGTTGGGTGATTCCGGTGAGACAATAAGCCGTATTCTCTCGCGAAAGAATATCCACAAGAAGAAATTCGATGCCGAAGCAATAAAGAATCTCAATACCATGGCAGATGCGGTAATTGCGGCATACGATGTTATGATTGAAAATCTTACAGCGGCACATAAGGGCGAATTGCAGGATATTACAAATGCCTATAATGCCGAGGAACGCCTGAATACCTTGAGAAACAATTTCAGGGATGCCGTAATAGAGGACATCGACAGCGGTAGCAAGAATTACCAGACAAGCGTCTATTACATGGATATCATAAATGAGTATGAACGTATGGGCGATTTTATGATAAACGTCTCGCAGGACCTGATGCGTGGATTCTGAATGAAACCAATTGTCCCCAAAGTTCAATAAAAACTTTGGGGACAATTGGTTATTTATCCTAACTTTTCTCTAAGGTACTCTCCTGTGTATGATTCCTTGCATGCGGCAACCTCCTCGGGAGTGCCGGCAGCTATGAGGTTTCCGCCATCTTCGCCACCTTCGGGACCAAGGTCTATAAGGTAGTCGGCGCATTTTATCACATCCATGTTATGTTCTATCACCACCAGTGAGTGTCCTCGCTCAAGCAGTCTTTCAAACGATTTGAGTAGTTTCTTAATGTCGTGGAAGTGTAATCCCGTAGTAGGCTCGTCAAAAATGAACATTGTAGGGCGGTCGCTCTGTCGGCTCAGGTAGTATGCGAGCTTTACTCGCTGGTTCTCTCCGCCTGACAGTGTGGATGATGACTGACCTAACTTTATATACGCAAGTCCTACATCCTGAAGGGGTTGCAGACTGTCGGCTATGCGCTTTTGTCCATGCTCCTGGAAAAAGTTGATGGCATCGCCTATGGTCATCTCAAGTATGTCGTGTATGTTCTTGTCGTGGAATTTAACCTCAAGCACTTCGTTTTTGAACCGTTTGCCATGGCACGCCTCACACTCAAGTTTAAGGTCTGCCATGAATTGCATCGATACGGTTATCGTTCCTTCGCCCTTGCACTCTTCGCAACGTCCGCCATCGGCATTGAATGAGAAGTGTCCCGCTCCGAATTTAAGCTGCTTTGCCAATGGCTGCTGAGCAAACAGATGGCGTATCTCATCATACACCTTAAGGTATGTCACCGGGTTCGAGCGCGATGATTTTCCTATAGGGTTTTGGTCGATAAGTTCCACTCCGCATAACTGTTTCAATGCTCCTTCAACCGATTCGCATTGTCCGGGCGCATCACATGTGTTGCCAAAGTGGCGCATAAGCGAGCGGTAAAGAATGTTGCGTACCAGGGTTGATTTTCCCGAGCCGCTTACTCCGCTTACAACGGTAAATGTGTTGAGAGGAAAATCAACAGTAATACCTTTCAGGTTGTTCTCTCTTGCTCCCTTTATTGTAATCCTGTTGTTCGATGCGCGTCTGTGCTTGGGTACATCTATGCTCTCCTCGCCGAGCAGATATTTTACCGTGTAGCTGTTGCTACCCGGCTCCAGGTTGCTCATGTCGCCTTTATATACAATGTTGCCACCGTATGAGCCGGCTTTCGGGCCTACATCTATGATATAATCGGCAGCACGTATTATCTCTTCGTCATGCTCCACCACCACAACGGTGTTGCCAAGGTCGCGCAGACGGTAAAGTACATTTATCAGTCGTCCGGTATCACGGCTGTGCAAGCCAATACTCGGCTCGTCAAGTATATACAATGAGCCTACAAGCGCACTGCCAAGCGATGTCACAAGGTTTATACGCTGGCTCTCACCGCCTGAAAGAGTGTTGCTCAGTCGGTTCAATGTGAGGTAGCCCAAACCTACATCTATAAGGCAATCCACGCGGTTGCATATCTCTGTGAGTATGCGCTTTGCTATTGCCGCATCGTGTTCGTCAAGTATAAGGTTGTCGAAAAACTCCTTCAGGCGTGTGACGGGCATCTCGATAAGTTCAGTGATGCTTGTACCGCCCACTTTAACGTATGTAGCCTCTTTCTTGAGGCGTGTACCATGGCAGGTGGGGCATATCGGCTTTCCGCGGTAACGTGCGAGCATCACGCGATACTGTATCTTGTATTGGTTTGCCTTTACCATGTTGAAGAAGTTGTCAATGCTTATACCTTCGCCGTATTCCTCAATCCATGGACCTTTGTGCCACAGGTAATCTTTCTGTTCCTGTGTAAGGTTATAGTATGGTTCAAATATCGGGAAATCATCCTTTGGTGCATGACGGCAGAATTCGTTTTTCCATTCGCCCATCTTGTCGCCACGCCAGCAAAAGACAGCTCCGTCATATACACTCAATGTCTTGTTGGGAATTACAAGGTCTTCGTCTATGCCCACAATGCGTCCAAAGCCTTCGCAGTCGGGGCATGCGCCAATGGGTGAATTGAACGAGAACATCTGCTCCGTTGGCTCCTCAAACTCCATGCCGTCAGCCTCAAAACGTATGCTGAAACAGTGTGGAGCATCTTCGTCCATAAACTGAATCATACATGTGCCGTTGCCTTCGTAGAATGCCGTTTCGGCAGAGTCGAGCAGTCGGCTCGCACTCTCCTTGCTGTAGTTTACGCTCAAACGGTCTATCAGCAGTGCCGGTTTCTCCTGTTTCTTTGGCTTGTACTCCTCGATATGTATAATCTCCTTGCCAAGAACTACACGTGTGAATCCCTGTTGCAGATATATCTGCAGTTGTTCTTCGAGTGTGCGTCCCTTGCGTTTGGGTATTGGTGCAAGTAGCAGAAAACGTGTTCCCTCTTCGCGGCTTTGCATGCATGTTACAAGGTCCTCAGGGTTATCCTTCTTTACCAATGTTCCACTGATGGGGGAGTAGGTCTTTCCTATGCGTGCATACAGTAGCTTCAGGTATTCGTATATTTCGGTCGATGTGCCCACCGTTGAACGCGGGTTGCGATTGTTTACCTTCTGCTCTATGGCTATGGCAGGCGGAATACCTTTGATGAAGTCACATTCGGGCTTGTTCATCTGCCCGAGGAACTGGCGTGCGTATGATGAAAGAGATTCCACATAACGGCGTTGCCCTTCGGCATAAAGGGTATCGAACGCAAGCGACGACTTGCCCGAACCCGACAATCCGGTAACGACAACAAGTTTTCCGCGCGGAATCTCAACATCCACATTCTTCAGGTTATTGACACGCGCTCCTTTTATTATGATATTCTTGCTACTCTCTTTCATCTTACTCTCTGCCATAAATCAATCTCGCGAATTTACATAAAAAAATGCGATAATGTAAATCTCTTGATAAAATTGATGCCAAAGTGGCTGTTATTTGTTCTTTGATAATGGTATTTTGCGTATCTTCGCAAAAGTTAAGCATTACATTATGAAAAAAACATCATATCTCATTCTTTTGATTTTGTTGATTTGCTCCTGCGCAACCAAAAAGAAAGTATATAGTACTGAATATTATCCCAAGCGTGAGTTCCGTGGTGCATGGATTCAGGCTGTCAATGGGCAGTTCACCGGAATGGACGAGGAGCAGATGAAAGAGTATCTTACCGGCATGCTCGACAATCTGCAGAAGGTAAATGTAAATGCTATAATATTTCAGGTGCGTGTAGAGGGTGATGCTCTTTATCCTTCGCCTTACGAGCCATGGAGCCGATACCTCACCGGCGAGCAGGGATGTTCTCCGGGGTGGGACCCTTTGGCATTCATGGTTACAGAGTGTCATAAGCGTAATATGGAACTTCATGCATGGATTAATCCCTATCGTGCCCGTACCAAAACCACAAAGCTGTTGGCACTTGAGCATCCGAGCATGAAGAACCCAGATAAGTTCATAGAGTATCAGGGACAACTGTACTTCAATCCCGCATTGCAGTCGAACCGTGACCATATATGCCGAATAGTAAGAGATATTCTTACACGCTACGATGTTGATGGTCTGCATATCGATGACTATTTCTATCCTTATCCGGTAAAAGGTACTGAGTTCCCCGATGACAAATGGTTCGAGGAGAGCGGCAGCACAGACAGGGCTGCATGGAGACGCGAGAATGTCAACCACTTGATATATCAGCTTCATCGTACAGTGCGCGAGGTCAAGCCTTGGGTAAAGTTCGGCGTATCGCCATTCGGAATCTATCGCAACGAAAAGAGTTGGAAGTATGGCAGCAAGACCAACGGATTGCAGTGTTACGACGAACTGAATGCAGATGTACTCTTTTGGATAGAGCAGGGATGGGTGGATTACTGTATTCCGCAAGTATATTGGGAAATAGGACATTCAGCCGCAGATTACAAGGAACTTGTGCAGTGGTGGGCAGAGCATGCATCAAAGCGTCCGCTGTATATCGGTCAGGATGTAGTGCGCACCGTCAATGCTAAGGATGACGATGCTCCATGCGGTCATCAGCAACAGAAAAAATATGAATTGCAGAGAGCGAACAGCAATATATCTGGTTCTTGCTTTTGGGATGCATCATCGGCTGCAAACAACCTGAAAGGTTACCGCGATTTCCTTGCGAATGGCATGTATAAGTACCCAGCACTTGCGCCCGAGGCACCCTTTATTGACAAAAAAGCTCCTGCAAAGGTAAAAGGTATTCGCATGGTCGAGGATGACAAGGGACGTATGCTCTTGTGGTTGACAGATGATAAAGCCACTGATGATGCATTGAACGCACCTCACCGCTATGTAGTATATTGCTTTGCCCATGGTGAGAAAATCAATACAGAGAATCCTGCACATATATTGGCAATAACCGACAAGAAATTTATCAGAATACCTTATACGTTGGATGGTAAACATATTTTTGTGGTTACTGTACTCGACCGTTTGCAGAATGAATCAACAGGTGTCAAATACAAGGTAAATCTTTAAACCATGGCTTGCGATATAAAGATATTTGAAGCAACTACGGCTGAAAACGTATATGTGGATGCCATTAACCGCCTGCTGCTGCAGTTGTCCTCTTCACCTGTGTTGTTTACGCACGGGAAACTTGCGGATATTGTAGCATCATCGTCGTCACATCTCTTTTTTGCCGAGCACGCAGGAGAGATTGTAGGAATGCTTACTATAGGCGAATACCTTGCACCCACAGGACGCAAGGTATGGATAGAGGATGTAGTTGTAGATGAGGCAATGCGCGGACGCTCTCTTGGGCGTATGCTCGTGGAGCATGCCATCACCTATTCAAAGACAACAGGTGGCGGAACACTTATGCTTACTTCCCGTCCTTCGCGTATCGCCGCTAACAGACTCTACCGTTCATGTGGTTTTGAGCCGAAAGAGACAAATATGTACCGCATGTCTCTTGATGCAGAATAAGGTCAGTTTCTTGTCAATCTTTTAAGATTATTCAGCAGGGCAACAAGAGCGCGATGCTTTGCCATCGCTATAATGCTCTGAATATGCTTCTGTGAGACATCGAGTATATCCTTGTCGGTTTTAATGTATGGCCAAATCTTCTTTGCAGCCTCCATTATCTCTTTCTCTTCGATGACCAGCAGACGCAATATAACCTGGTCGCGTTTCTTGAGCATCTTGAAAGCCTCCCATACTGGTTGATTCTCGCTCTCCTCTTCGGCAGTGAAGTGGTCGAGATATTCAATAATGTCAGGGGTTGATGGCAAAATCTCAAAGTCAGAATGCTTTTTGTCAGCTTTCACCTTTCTCTTGAAAAAATTCATTGAGCAGGAAGCAAGATAGCTGTTCAACGAAGATCCGTTCTTGCCTTCCCACGTTTTCAATATCTTCCAGTCATCATTCGAAAGATACTCGTAAAAATCGCCGATGAGCATGTTGCCGTCATCCTCATTGTACAAGTTGTTTGAGATATATGTAAGAAAATGCTTGCACTTCTCCTTAAAAAAGTACTCGTGAAGCCGGTTGTCCGGTGGAACTGCTGTGAGTCCATCAATCAATTCTTTGTCGCTCAATAGAGCATACTTCCTTGTTTGTAGCATGAACGATATTGTTTATGTACTTAATGCGTTTTAGTGTACTCAAAGAGTACTTGTTCCCCAAATAATACTGTTTATATATAACAATGGCGTGGGCGTACTTATTCATGGTAGGTACGACCAAGCACCCTTGCGAACATAAGCACACCCACGCATGTAGCGCAGGCTTTATCGTGCCTATTGCATTTCGCAGGATAATTTTGGTCGTTTTGCCACGATGCAATAGCCTAAAAGCCATTAAGTTCATTTATAGCCACAGTCTCCTGCCGGCTAACCAAAACAGTATATCATTTCTGCTTTATCGGCAAAGATACGAATAAGTGAGCGAGAAATATCAAGCTTGCTTGAATATTTTTCACAGCGAACGAAATAATTTTCGAGATTTATCTCAAAGATAATCAGAAACGAGCGAAAAAGGATAAAGTTTACTTTATTTTTTTCACAGCGAGTGCAGATTATCTTCGAGCTTTAGCTCAAAGATACGAATAAGTGAATGAAGCTAAACTTCGCTGAAAGCGAGAAATATCAAGCTTGCTTGAATATTTTTCACAGCGAACGAAAGAATTTTCGAGCTTTAGCTCAAAGAACTT
>JAGBSZ010000043.1 GCA_017631585.1 Bacteroidaceae bacterium | reverse complement strand
GCTATATCGTCCATTTTGACCTCCTTGATACCAAACCTTGTAAATTGCTCCAAAGCGGTCTTCAATATCAGTTCGCGTACACACTCTTTTGAATTTTCTTCTTTCACCTCTATCTGTTTTACGATTCCGACTGCAAAATTACTATGAAAACTTTTTCGATGCAAAAAGTTTTTGTTAATAATTAAAGAAATTTTTCTTTATTAAACTTTTTTAGGGTTTTGTAAAAGAATAAGTTCGGTTTATGTAAAAAACTCCGGTGATTATATACAAGAATGTATTTAACTCAAAAGAAGCTGACTAAAAAGGCTCTTTTGTTGTTATACTCGCCCTCAAAATGCTCATTTACGCTTAGTAAACTGCGCTTTTTCGGGCTTCGCAAGCCTAAAAATAGCTCTTTTTATTCAACTTCTCACAAAATAGGGTGACCTTTTGGGTCACCCTATTTTGAGTTAATCTTCAAGCAATTTTTTAAGAAATTCGTCCATCTCTTCGTCGAAGCCTTTGAGCAGGTCTTCGCTTAGGATAATGGTGTCGTCATCGACTATAAGCAGATCGACTATCGACTGTTGGTCCTCGTCGGTCAACACAAAGGAGTATGGCTTTGCAATGTTAAGGCTGTCGAAATGTCCGTTCTTGTGCATTTCGGCAAGCAGGATGCGAAGCTCTTTTTCAAAGACTTCCTCATTGTGTTCGCCTTCCCATTCTAATATATGTACGCGCGCGAGGCTGTTGTCGTCATCATCCATGATTGTTACATCGCCTTTGTTGCCGTCAACATATATATGAAAATCGGTAACCTTGGTCTCCTCTGCAGTTATGAATCCTTTTGCCATCTTTATTATGGCATCCTGCAGTCTGTCGTGTGTTTCTCTGCTTAAAGACATATTGCTGTTTTTTTTAAAGGTTCTTTCCGTGACAGTTCTTGAACTTCTTGCCGCTTCCGCAAGGGCATGGGTCGTTGCGACCAACGGTTTTCTCCACGCGGATTGGTTCGCGTTTGGCATTCTCGCGTGTATCGCGCTGTGCCGCAGCCTGCTGGTTGGCATCGTTCAAGTCAACTTTTGTCTCGTTGTAACGCTGCTGTTGTTTGTTGCGCTTGGGGTCAGGAGCAACTTTTACATTGCTGTTCTCCTGCACCGGTATCTGTCCGCGCATCAATATCGATACGGTCTGGTCGTTGATTTTGCTTACCATCTTGTCGAACAGTGTTACCGACTCGAGTTTGAATATCAACAGCGGGTCTTTCTGCTCGTAGCTTGCATTCTGTACAGAGTGCTTGAGTTCATCGAGGTCGCGCAGATTCTCTTTCCATGCATTGTCGATGGTGTGGAGCAGAATTGATTTCTCAAAGCTCTTTATAACCTCCTTGCCGCGAGTGTCGTATGCTGCCTGCAATGGAACAGGTATCTGATATACATGACGACCATCTGTGATAGGAACATAAATGTTCTTGTCGCGCATATCGGGATGCTCATTGTAAACAAAGTCAATGAACGGCAAGGCAACCTGAGCCATACGTTCTGTTTTTTGCTTGAAGCTATCCATAGCCGCATCAAAGCATTTGTTTGCCTTCTCTTCCGGCTCCATCTTGTTGAATGCTTCCGCGCTCTCAATAGGCAATTCTGTAGCAAGCAGACGGAGCATCTCAATTTTTGCATCTTCGTATGTGAAGTCCTCTACAATGTGGCAACAGCGGTCCCATACCATATTCACAATATCCATACCAATGCGCTCGCCAATAAGTGCGTGACGGCGTTTGGTGTATATTACGGTACGCTGCTTGTTCATAACATCATCATATTCGAGCAGGCGTTTACGGATACCGAAGTTGTTCTCCTCAACCTTTTTCTGTGCGCGTTCGATAGATTTTGAAATCATAGAGTGTTCTATGACATCGCCCTCCTGGAATCCCATGTATTTGTTGTCGAGAACCTTCGAAATACGCTCTGAACCGAACAGACGCATAAGGTTGTCTTCCAGTGATACAAAGAATACTGATGAACCCGGGTCTCCCTGACGACCTGAACGTCCGCGCAACTGTCTATCGACACGGCGTGATTCGTGACGCTCTGTACCGATGATTGCAAGACCGCCTGCTGCTTTCACCTCGTCGCTCAGCTTGATGTCGGTACCACGACCTGCCATGTTGGTAGCGATGGTTACAGTTCCCGAAAGACCAGCCTTTGCCACAATGTCAGCTTCCTTTTGGTGCAATTTGGCATTAAGCACATTGTGAGGTATCTTGCGTATAGTTAGCAAGCGGCTCAAAAGCTCTGATATTTCAACCGATGTTGTACCGACGAGTACCGGACGGCCCTGTTTTACAAGATTTGAAATCTCCTCGATAACGGCATTGTATTTCTCGCGCTTTGTCTTGTAAATGCGGTCGTTCATGTCGTTACGGGCAATGGGGCGGTTTGTTGGGATTACCACAACATCGAGTTTGTAGATATCCCAGAATTCGCCTGCCTCTGTCTCTGCAGTACCGGTCATACCGGCAAGCTTGTGGTACATACGGAAGTAGTTCTGCAGTGTGATTGTAGCGAATGTCTGTGATGCCGCTTCAACCTTTACACGCTCTTTAGCCTCGATAGCCTGGTGAAGACCGTCAGAGTAACGGCGACCGTCCATAATACGACCTGTCTGTTCATCGACAATCTTTACCTGTCCGTCCTCGGTAACTACATATTCAACGTCGCGGTCGAACATGGTGTATGCCTTTAGAAGCTGGTTTATGGTGTGTACGCGCTCCGATTTTATTGCGAAGTTTGTGAGCATCTCATCCTTCTTTGCAATCTTCTCTTCGGCTGTGAGTGCATCGTTGTTCTCCAGCATTGAGAGTTCCGATGCAATGTCGGGCAATACGAACAGGTTCTGGTCTGATGCGTTTCCTGTTATAAGCTCGATACCCTTGTCGGTTAAGTCAACGCTATTGTGCTTTTCATCAATTACAAAGTAGAGAGGTTCTGTAGCCTCAGGCATACGACGGTTGTTCTGCTCCATGTAGAACTCCTCTGTCTTTATCAAGCCTGTCTTTACTCCTGGCTCGCTCAACAATTTGATAAGAGCCTTGTTCTTTGGCAATGCCTTGTGGCTGCGGAAGAGTGAAAGATAACCCTCGGTTACCTCGTCCTTGTTCTCTGAATATATCTTTGTTCTTGCCTCTGCAAGGAACTGTGTCGCAAGTTTCTTCTGTGCTTCAACCAGACGCTCCACCAGCGGACGATACTCCTCGAACAACTGGTCTTCGTTACGTGGAACAGGACCTGATATGATAAGCGGTGTACGTGCATCGTCGATAAGCACTGAATCGACCTCATCGACAATGGCATAGTTGTGCTGACGCTGTACAAGGTCATCGGGCTGTGTAGCCATGTTGTCGCGCAAGTAGTCGAAACCGAACTCGTTGTTTGTACCGAATGTGATGTCGGCAAGGTATGCTCTGCGGCGAGCGTCAGAGTTTGGCTGATGCTTGTCGATGCAATCTACTGTCAGTCCGTGGAACATGTAGAGAGGACCCATCCACTCCGAGTCACGCTTTGCGAGGTAGTCGTTGACTGTTACCACGTGTACACCGTTTCCGGTCAAAGCGTTAAGGAATACGGGGAGTGTCGCAACAAGTGTCTTACCCTCACCGGTTGCCATTTCGGCAATCTTTCCTTTGTGCAAAACAACACCACCGAACAACTGTACATCGTAATGTACCATGTTCCATACGGTGTCGTTACCGCCTGCCTGCCAATGGTTGCGATATATCGCTTTGTCTCCGTCGATTGTAACAAAGTCGAATTTTGCGGCGAAATTGCGGTCAGCGTCGGTTGCTGTAACAACAACCTCTTCGTTCTCGGCAAAGCGTCGTGCGCTATCCTTTACAATGGCAAAAGCCTCGGGCAGAGCCTCGTCGAGTGCCTTGTCGAGCTTCTCGAGAACCTCTTTCTCTAATTTGTCTATCTGATTGAATACTGATTCTCTCTTCTCAAGCTCTGTATCTTCGATACCGGCTTTTAGCTCTGCGATTTTTGCGCGTTCTGCTGTTACAGTATTCTGTATTTTCTCTTTAAGAGCTTGTGTAGCAGCGCGAAGCTCATCGTTGCTCAGTGCTGCGATAGTGGGATATACAGCCTTTACTTTCTCCACCCAAGGCTGAATCTCACGCATGTCACGGCTTGCTTTATTGCCGAACAGTTTGCTTATAAATTCGTTAAAACCCATTATGTTGTATTTTTTTATTCAGGAATAATCACGCAAAGATAATCAATCTTCGCGATTAATTACATTATTTTTGTGATTTTTACCACACAAAGCCGAGCCTTATGCTGAAACTCAGTGCAATATTGTTGTTTTTCGTGCCAAACCAGTTCCAGAGCTGGAAGCCATGGTGGTAACCCGTTTCGGCAGGCGTGCCAAAGGCATATCCTCCGCCAACCCATGCATCGGCAATGAAATGACCTATGCAATACTGATAACCGAAAGTGCCGAGCAATGAACCCATCATTGCCGGTGTCCTTGCTCCTGTAACGGAGTGTGTATAGTTGTAGTGTGAATATATCGCTTCGGGGCGAAGATAGAAACCCATCAGTGGCTTTTCCGGGTTATAGCCTGCCACAAAGAACTTGTGTCCGTAGCGCACGGTGAATCCCAACGGGTCGTTATTGTATTTGTCATATCCTGCGCCTATGATGCTTCCGCAAAGCTCCGCGCTCTGTCTTATATCTGCAAAGGCGCGTTCGTATGATATTTTTGTACTGCCGCTTGTCCACGACAGGAAAGTCAGTTTTACGGTGTTCTTGTATGGCTCTTTGGCTTCTGCGCAGGTGAAGGTGAAAAGAAATAATGCGATAGCTGTAAATTTCAGAATCTTTTGTCTCATGTGTGTTTAAGTGTGTTTTTCATATCCGCTGTAAAGATACCAATAAATGTACAATGTTTGTCACTCTTTTTGCGGAATCTTTATTTTTTCTCTATCTTCGCAAAAAATATGTTATTTCTATGAAAAAGATATCATTGGCACTTATTGCTATTTTGGCAACATTTCTTGTTTCATGCAGTAATGAAAAGGTCTATCATGCTTCCGACTTCGGTATCATTCCGAATACCGGTGAGGATATGACCCAAGAGATAGTAAAAGCTATCGAAACAATAAAGTCTGAACGTGCGGGAGAGCCTGCTGTTCTGTTGTTTGAGTCGGGTGAATACGATTTTTATCCAGACAGTGCCAATGTGCGTGAATATTATGTGAGCAACCACGACCAGGATAATCCCAAACGCGTTGCTGTGGTTCTTGAGGGTGTTAAGAATCTCACCTTGAAAGGAGTGCAGAATGGCAATGTCTCTGATTATGCCAATTTCATGATGAACGGTCGTATGTTGCCTGTCGCTATGGTGGGTTGTGAGAATTGCTCTCTTGAAAATATTGCGGTAGATACACGCGTTCCGCAGATTACCCAGGTCGAGGTGTTGGAGAATGATGTTGAGAACGGATATATCACTTATCGTGTTGTACCATACGTGAACTACAGAATTGATAATGGACGTCTGGTTGTTTTTGGCAGTAATTGGGAGATTGTTCCGGGATGGGGTATCGCTTTTGAGGGTGACACCAAACGTATCATATATACAACCAGCGACATCGGTGTTGGTACATCAAACGTGGAGGAGATTGCACCTCGCGTAATCCGCGCACCATGGCGCGACCATCGCCTTGTTCCGGGCAGTGTGATAGCCATGCGCTCGTATGCGCGTCCCACACCGGGTGTCTTTGTTTCGGAGTGCAAGAATACAAAGCTGTATAACTCTTGTGTCTTTTATGCCGAGGGTATGGGCTTGCTCGCCCAAATGAGCGAGAATATCACTCTTGACGGTTTCCGTGTTGCGCTCCGTGGCGACGGACGCTATTTTACCACTCAAGCCGATGCTACACACTTCTCGGGCTGTAAGGGCTTGATAAGCTCTTGCAATGGCTTGTATGAAGGTATGATGGATGATGCCATAAATGTTCACGGAACATATCTCCGTGTAGTAAAACGTTTGGACGACAATACATTGGTAGGTCGTTATATGCACGGTCAGGCGTATGGTTTCTACTGGGGTGGTGCAGGTGACAGTGTGCAGTTTGTACGCTCCGATGTAATGGAAATTACCGAGGGTAACCGCGTGGTGGAGATTGCTCCGTACGACAAGGAACAACTTGCAGGATGCAAGGAGTTCAAGATAAAATTTGAAAAGCCATTGCCTGAGGATATTGCCAACGGACAGTACGGTATTGAAAATCTCGAGTGGACTCCGGAGGTTATATTCAACGGCAATACAATACGCAACAACCGTGCCCGTGGAGCATTGTTCAGCACACCTAAAAAGACTGTGGTTGAAAATAATTTGTTCGACCACACATCCGGAACAGCCATATTGCTTTGCGGTGACTGCAATGGCTGGTTCGAGACAGGTGCCTGTCGCGATGTGGTAATCCGCAACAACCGCTTTGTCAATGCCTTGACAAGCATGTTCCAGTTTACCAACGGCGTAATATCAATCTACCCCGAAATTCCAAATCTTGAGGCACAGACTAAATATTTCCATGGTGGAGAGGGCAAAGGCGTGGTAATTGAGGATAACGTTTTTGAAACGTTCGACGCTCCCATTGTGTATGCAAAGTCTATCGACGGGCTGGTGTTCCGCAACAACAAGATTGTCCAGAACAACGATTTCAAGCCATTCCATTGGAACCGTTACCGTTTCTTGCTCGACAAGGTTGCAAATGTCACAATCGAGAACAACGAGTTCAGCAACGGCTTTGATGCTGAAAAAGATGTAATGTACCGTTACTGATGAATATTTTTCATAAATTCAGAGAAGATATTGACGGCGTGGAACTTCCACGCCGTTTCAATAACCCTTTCTACTATTCTCCGCACCCTTTGTGCATTAAGGCTGCTGAGGAGGTGCGTGCTTTTTTGTCGGCTGATGAATCTCTTCTTGCCGAAGCATGCAAGGGCAAGATGTTCGGCGTGCTTGTAGTGCAGACACCCACCGGCGAAACGGGCTATCTTATGGCTTTTTCAGGGCTTTTGTTCGGAAGTAACGTATATGAAGGATTCGTTCCTCCGGTGTATGATATGCAATCGCCTCATGGCTATTTCAAGCAGGAAGAGGCACGTATATCGTCGATAAACAGAACTGTAAAGGATATTGAAGAAAGTGCAGATTTTAAATCGGTTGTTGAGGCTTTGCGTGACATAAAGGCGGAGGCAGAAAAGGCTCTTTCTGAAACGACCATGCTTTTTAAGGCAAATAAAGAGGAGCGTCGTAAAAAGCGCGAATCGGGAATGCTCTCTGCCGATGATGAGGCTCTGCTGACTAAACAGAGCCAATTCGAAAAGGCAGAACTCAAGCGTCTGCGTCGTAATTGGGATGCCCGAATAGAGGAAAAAGCGGCTGTCGTAACATCGTTCAATGAGCGCATAAAGGCTTTGGGTGTTGAACGTCGTAACCGTTCCTTGGCTCTACAACGCTGGTTGTTTGAACAATTTGTAGTTCTCAATGCCAATGGCGAGGGCAAGAGCCTGCTCGAAATATTCGAAGAGAAACTCTCTGCATTGCCACCGGCAGGAGCCGGTGAGTGTGCTGCCCCCAAACTGCTGCAATATGCCTATCGTAACTCATTGAAACCGCTTGCATTGGCTGAATTCTGGGTGGGCGAATCACCTGTGGGTGAAGTCAGACGCGACGGCTGTTTTTACGCAGCATGCAAAAGCAAGTGCGAACCTATTCTCGGCTATATGCTTCAAGGATTGGATGTTGAGGAATCTGCTCTTGAAAAAGGAGGTGACATAAGTTCTATTGAAGTTGTATATGAAGATGAATCACTGCTGGTGGTCAATAAGCCTTCGGGAGTGCTTTCCGTTCCGGGGATTGTGGGCGGAACATCAGTACAGCAGTGGTTGCGCGAAAAGTATTCAGACAATACCCTCTTAGTGGTGCATCGTCTTGATATGGCAACATCGGGGTTGCTTGTGGTGGCAAAATCAATGCAGGTGTATAAAATGATGCAACAGCTTTTTGCCGAGCGCAAAGTAGAAAAACACTATATGGCTCTTCTTGACGGAGTTCCCCAATGTGACAAGGGCAGAATAGAATTGCCGCTTGCTCCGGATTATATGAATCGTCCCCGTCAAAAGGTCGATTACGAAAACGGCAAGTGTGCAGTAACAGATTATTCAGTTCTTGATGTAGTGGAACATAACGGCAAGAAGTGTGCCTTGGTGCGCTTTGAACCGCTTACGGGGCGCACGCATCAATTGCGCATGCATGCGGCAAGCAAAGAGGGGCTTGATTGTCCAATAGTGGGCGATGCCCTTTATGGTAGAGTGGATAAAAGGCTTATGTTGCATGCAGAGTCCTTGAAATTCAGGCATCCGTTCAGCGGCGAAGCAATAGAAATAATGTCTAACTCTAAAATAAATTTTGTATAAATTTTAAATCATTGTATATCAATAAATTACCCCCCCCCCCATATTCGGTTTGGTGTGATGGAGCAAAAAGAGGCATTTTTGATAGTGCTTCTTTTGTTTTTTTTTATTTTCTTTGCAAAGTATAATTTGCATTTAATAACTATAATATAAAAACTTATGAAATTCAAATCAATTCTGATTTCGGCATTGTCGGCTCTGTTGTTTTGCGTAGGTGCAAACGCACAGAGTGACTACTATGTC
The DNA here is from genome assembly GCA_017631585.1 of Bacteroidaceae bacterium. Lineage (GTDB taxonomy): Bacteria > Bacteroidota > Bacteroidia > Bacteroidales > Bacteroidaceae > HGM04593. Next base: position 2,747 of record JAGBSZ010000043.1, on the reverse strand, counting down.
AAGCATGGTGCTAATGTAAATGTAACTCATGGAACGCATTATCCCAAGGCTGTTGGTGTGGTAAATGTGCGTGGAGACCAGCAGGTGCTCGATAATATTGCGAGTGCACCCCGATGCGCGGCATATTTCGACAAGACATCTACGGTGTTTGAAGTAAAGAGTGGTGAGACAATCACTCCGCTAATCACCATCAACGGTGCATGGATGCACGGCTATGTCTTTGTCGATTGGAACAATAACAAGCAGTTCGATGTAAATGTAACCGGTGAAGGTCCTTACGTGAAAGGCGATGGCAATGAACTGATGTGCTGGTCGCTTTACAGCCACAACGGCGATGGTGACGGCGGTTGGAATAGTGCCGGTCTCTATCAGCCCGGTGGTGATGTCCTTGCTCCGGGTTCATTCCGTGTGCCCGAGGAACTTGAAGTTGGCTCTACCTATCGCATGCGCTACGCAATCCAGTGGAATAGTATAGACCCTACAGGTTCTTATGCCAATTATATCAGCGACGGTGGTTCTATCATCGATGTCACACTCAAGATTTCAGGTATTGCATCCGAAGACGAACTTCTTAATGTATATCTGATCAATGATTATGCCGAGCCTCGTGTGGGTACTACTCCCGATGAGGCTGCATGGAATGCTTTGCCCGACGGCTTGAACGCCACTTGGGCTTCGCGCGATGTGCATTATAAACTTCACGAAGTGCCTCAGGTAGCACAAAAGAACGAGGCTGCCATCCATGCATGGAAGGGCGAGCGTGCAAATATTCAGGCTGTGCTTTACAGCAAGATCAATCAGGATACACTGTCTGTCCGTATGACCGAATGGAAGAAGGACGGCAAGGCTACTGGTATCAATGGCGGCGATGCACGCTTTGTGAACTATGTTATTACCGACGATTATGTTTCATGTGGTAATCACCCTATGACACTGCCTCAGTGGCTTGTTGCCGATGTTATAGACCAAGACAAGCCGCATGCTGTTCCCGCAATGGAGACACGTCCCGTGTGGTGCAGTATTGAGGTTCCCCGCGACATAGAAGCCGGTGAATACACTACAGCCCTTGAAATTGTCGATGCAAACGGAAACGTGGTTAAGAGCCTTGCGCTTACAGTAAATGTTAACTCTCGTTCGTTGCCTACAGTTGCCGAGCAAAAGTTCCATCTCGATTTCTGGCAGCAACCATACGCCATCAGCCGTTATTATGGCGTTGAGCGTTGGAGCGAGGAACACTACGAGGCGTTGCGCCCCTATCTGCAGGCACTTGGTCGCGCCGGTCAGCGTGTTGTAAGCGCAATTCTCTTCTATGAGCCTTGGGGCGAGCAGACACACGACCTCTTTGACCCTATGGTGCAGACAACAAAAAAGAGCAACGGTACATGGGAATATGATTATACAGTCTTTGACAGGTATGTGGAACTTTGTGCCGAATATGGTATTACAAAGCAGATTAACTGCTTCAGTATGTTGCCATGGGATATGAGTTTCCGCTATTTCGATGAGGCTTCAAACGGTTATAAGACACTCTCTACAACATATTCTTCTACAGAATACCGTGATTTGTGGACAAACTTCCTCACAGCCTTCAAAGCGCACCTTGTTGAGAAGGGCTGGTTTGAGAAAACTGTCATTGCAGTGGATGAACGCGGCGAGGCAGCAATGCTCAAGGCTCATGAGATTGCCAATGCTCTTGGTTTCAAGATGGCTCTTGCCGGTAACTACCATGGCTCGCTCTGCGACATACTTCACGACAAGTGTGTGCAGCTTGGTCAGGAGCATTACTTTACAGCGGCACAGCTTGCCGATCGCAAGTCAAAGAACCGTGTAACTACATTCTACACCAGTTGTGCGAACAGCGAACCAAACATTTACACAAATTCGTATCCTGCCGAGGCAGCCTATCTGCCAATCTATGCTGCAAAGATGAATCTCGACGGCTATCTGCACTGGGCATGGTGTAACTGGGACGAACATCCGCTCACCGACAGCCGTTTCCGCAAGTTCGGTTCAGGCGATACCTACTGCTACTATCCCGGAAACCGTTCAAGCGTGCGCTTCGAGCGTCTTATCGAGGGTATCCACCAGTATGAGAAAATCCAGATTCTGCGCGAAGAGTACAACGACAATCCCGACAAACTCTATAAGCTCAACACACTGCTAGGCCGCTTTATCGGTTCTGTCGCAGGCGAAGATTGTGCTGCATTGGTTGACGATCTCGAGGCATTCCTCAACGGTCTTGAGGTTGAGATTCCCGAGCCTGCTACCATTGCAACAGGATACTATCACCTCATAAGCAAGGCTACAGCACGTAAGGAGCACCTCTATAACAATGCAACACACACAGGGAACGGCCAGCGTTTCACACTGCAGTCCGATACCAAGGTAACTACCAACAACGGTATATGGCATATCACTTCACTTGGTGGTGGCAAGGTGGGCATAAAGAACGGCGACGGTAACCCAATTGTTGCAGGTGGTGCAAATGCTTCGTTGCTGGGTTCATTCAGCGAGCTTGGCATTGCCAACATTTACGAATATGGTGGTGTCAGCTACTACTACTTCAATGAAGCATTGAACTGCTCAAACAATAACTCAAGTTATATGGTAGGTGGTATTGAGCACCTTACCACATGGGCTGCAGGCCCTGCAACAGCCGATGATAACCTGTGGCGTATAGAGCAGGTGGACATTGAGGGCAAGAATATCTATGAAGTAGTTGTTGAGGACAATGCCGATGTATATGT
>JAGBSZ010000042.1 GCA_017631585.1 Bacteroidaceae bacterium | reverse complement strand
TACGTTTGCATCGTTGTGCTGGCGTGCAAGTGCTGCAATTTCAGGCATCCAGCATAGTGCGCTGCGGATAGCTTTGTGGTGGTTGAGGGTCATGTTGATACCGTTACCTGTACCGCAAATTGCGATACCTGTCGCAAACTCGCCATTCTCGATAGCTTCGGCAAGTGCGTGTGCAAATTCAGGGTAGTTGCAACTTTCAGTGCTGTGTGTACCAAAGTCAACAAATTCATAACCCATATCCTTAAGCCATTCCTTTACCTGCTCTTTCAATGGGTAACCGGCGTGGTCGCTTGCAAGTCCTATCTTCTTCATTATTATAACATTGATTTTACCTGGTTATACACGTTTTCTGCTGTGAAGCCGAGCTTCTCGTCAAGTACTTTGTATGGTGCTGAGAAACCGAATGACTCCAAGCCCCATACCTTGCCGTTTGCACCTACAAGACCTTCGAGGTTTACGGGCAAGCCGGCTGTCAAACCGAAAATCTTTGCTCCTGCAGGGAGAACGCTCTCCTGATACTCCTTAGGCTGTGTGCGGAACAATCCCTCTGATGGTACAGATACGATACGTGTCTTTATGCCGTCTGCCTTGAGAAGTTTTGCACCGTCAACAAGTGTAGAAACCTCTGAACCAGATGCAAGAAGGATAACGTCGTAATCCTCGTCGCTGCCTGCGATGACGTATGCACCCTTTGATGTCTCTTCGTATGGTGTGCCTTCGGGCAGGTTGTTTATGTTTTGGCGTGAGAAGATAAGACCTGTAGGGGTGTTGTCGTTCTCCATTGCGAGTTTCCATGCCTGAGTAGCCTCATTTACATCGGCAGGGCGCAATACAAGCATTGAGTTCTTGCCGCTGTGGTTCTTTACCTTTTCCATCAAGCGTACTTGTGCCTCCTGCTCAACAGGCTCATGTGTAGGACCATCCTCTCCAACGCGGAATGCGTCGTGTGACCATACGAACTTAACAGGAAGTTCCATGAGTGCAGCCATACGTATTGCAGGTTTCATATAGTCGCTGAACACGAAGAATGTACCGCAAGCCGCAATAACGCCACCATGAAGAGCCATACCAATGCAAAGACATGCCATTGTAAGCTCCGATACACCTGCGTGAAGGAATGCACCGCTGAAATCACCGGGAGCAAAAGCATGTGTCTTCTTCAAGAAACCGTCTGTCTTGTCGCTGTTGCTCAAGTCGGCTGATGAGCATATCATGTTTCCGTAGTTCTCGGCAAGGATACCAAGCACTGTCGCTGATGCATTACGTGTGGGGGAGTCTGCCTTCTGCTCGATGGCTGCCCAATCGATAACAGGCTGTTTGCCGGCGAACCAGTCCTCGAGGTTCTGTGCCTTTTCGGGGTTTGCCGCAGCCCATGCTGCTTTTGCCTCTTTGCGCTCAGCAACAATCTTGCGAAGCTCTGCAAGGCGGTTATCGTGCAGTTCCTTAACCTCGGGGAAGAATACGAATGGATTCTCAACGTCGCCGCCAAGGTTCTTTATAGTGTTGATATATGCATCGCCACCGAGTGGGGCACCGTGTGTGCCACAATCGAACTCGTAGCTGCTGCCATCGGCACGGCGTGCGCCTTTACCCATTACTGTGTTACCGATGATAAGTGTAGGGCGCTCTTTTTCTGCCTTAGCCTCTGTAAGTGCCGCACGGATGGCATCACAGTCGTTACCGTCTATTGTAATGACCTTCCAGCCCCATGCCTCATATTTCTTTGCGGTGTCCTCGAACATAACCTCGTCGCAACGTGTAGATAGCTGAATCTGGTTTGCGTCGTAGAACATGATGAGGTTGTTCAGTTTAAGGTAACCGGCCATACGACCTGCACCTTGTGAAATCTCCTCCTGAACACCACCGTCAGAGATGAATGCGTAAATGGTGTGACCCATAACTTCGCTACCCAGGCGTGCCTCAAGGAATTTTGCAGCGATGGCAGCACCTACGGCGTAGGTGTGACCCTGACCGAGAGGACCTGATGTGTTCTCTATGCCACGTGCAAAGTTTACTTCGGGGTGACCGGGAGTTGCGCTTCCCCATTGACGGAGCTGCTTGAGCTCGTCCATGGTGAATTTATCCTGGAGTGCAAGAACTGAGTACAACATTGGTGACATGTGACCCGGGTCGAGGAAGAAACGATCGCGTCCTTCCCATAGTGGGTTGTCAGGGTCGTGTACGAGGAACTCAGAGTAGAGGACATTGATAAAGTCTGCTCCACCCATAGCACCACCGGGGTGACCCGATTTTGCTTTTTCAACCATAGCTGCGGTAAGGATACGTATATTGTCCGCCGCTTTGTTCATCAGTTGCTTGCTATTCATATCTTTTATTATCGTTAGTAGGTTTTATATCAATTATATTGTACTTTTCTTACGGTTTTTCAAGGTGTTTTTGCCTGGAAAATACTCTTTACCGTAATTTGTTACAAAAATAGTATATTTTGTTTGAATGTGGAACATATTTCCATAATGATTTTCCTCACATTTATAAATAATTTCATACAGTTAAGATTTATAAAGGATTTTTCGACGGTTATCAGCCACCTTTGTATTATCTTCGCTTTATAAAATAGATAATGTATATGATACTTGTAAATATTATAGCCAGGGAGCTTGGTCTTGCTCCCGACAAAGTAAAGAACGCTGTTGAACTGCTCGAAGGCGGAGCTACCGTCCCGTTCATTTCGCGTTATCGCAAGGAGGCTACCGGTTCAATGGACGAGGTGGCTGTTGGCAACATCAAGGATATGCACGAGAAATTGAAAACTCTTTTGCAACGCAAAGAGACAATCATAACCACCATTGAGGAGCAGGGCAAGCTTACGCCGGAACTGAAAAAACGCATCGACGAGTGTTTTGATGCTGTGGAACTCGAGGATATATATCTTCCTTACAAGCCAAAACGTCGCACACGTGCCACCATGGCTAAGGAGCGCGGGCTTGAACCGCTTGCCGATATTATATTTCTGCAACAGGTCAATGATGTAAAAGGTCGTGCGCGTACATTCATTAATAAGGATGTTCCCACTGTAGATGATGCTATTGCCGGTGCATGCGACATTATTGCAGAGCGTGTGTCGGAAGATGAGGGAGCACGTGCCACTGTACGCCGTCTATTTTCGCGTTTCGGTGTCATCACATCCAAGGTGATAAAAGGCAAAGAGGGTGACGGTATAAAATATTCCGATTACTACGAGTGGCAGGAAAAGATTGCGCGTATATCATCGCACCGTCTGCTTGCCATAATGCGTGGCGAAGAGGAGGGCTTTCTGCGTGTGTCTATAGATATTGACCCCGAAGAGGCTCTTGAGCAGCTCAACCGCCGTTTTGTAAAGCGTTTCTCGCCTTCGCGCGAATATATGGAACAGGCTATTGCCGATGGTTACAAGCGTCTGTTGGCTCCATCGATTGAGAATGAGACACGTGCCGCTTCAAAGCAACGTGCCGACGACGAGGCAATAGCTGTCTTTGCAGAGAACTTGCGTCAGTTGCTCATGTCATCACCTTTGGGACAAAAGCGTGTACTTGCCATCGACCCCGGTTTCCGTACCGGATGCAAGGTTGTTGTACTCGATTCGCAAGGAAACCTTGTTTGTCACTCTGTGATATATCCGCATCCTCCGCAGAACGACCGCGAAGGTGCTTATGATATTATATCCTCGTTGGTGCAGAAATACTCAATCGAGGCTTTTGCCATTGGAAACGGAACCGCAGGGCGCGAGACCGAAGATTTCGTACGCAAGGCAGGATATGGTATAGATATATTCTCAGTGAATGAGGACGGAGCATCGGTATATTCGGCTTCACCCGTAGCGCGCGAAGAGTTTCCCAATGAGGATGTAACCGTGCGTGGAGCAGTTTCTATTGGTCGTCGCCTGATTGACCCGCTGTCAGAGCTTGTAAAGATTGAGCCGCGTTCCATTGGAGTGGGGCAGTATCAGCACAGTGTCGATCAGACAAAACTAAAAGAGCGTCTTGATGTTGTTGTCGAGAGTTGTGTCAACAAAGTCGGTGTAAACCTGAACACTGCGACAAAGCAGATTCTTACACATATATCAGGTCTTGGTCCTTCACTTGCCGAGAACATTGTAAAATATCGTGCCGAGTCCGGTGATTTCCGTTCGCGAAAAGATTTGCTTAAAGTTCCGCGTTTGGGTAACAAAGCGTTTGAGCAGGCTGCCGGTTTCTTGCGTGTGCTTAACGGTGACAATTTGCTCGACAGCACAGCTGTTCACCCTGAATCGTACGGCATTGTACAACAAATGGCAAAGGATATGAACGTGTCTCTCAAAGATTTCATCACCGATGCAGAACTGCGTAAAAGGGTAGTGCTTGCCAATTATATTACCGATAAGGTGGGAATGCCTACGCTTACAGATATTATGGACTCCTTGAACAAACGCGGTCTTGACCCGCGCGAGCAGGCAAAAGTCTTTGCTTTCGACCCTAACGTCCACGAAATTGAGGACTTGCATGTTGGAATGCTCCTCCCCGGTCTTGTAACCAATATCACCGCATTCGGTGCGTTTGTGAATATCGGCGTACATCAGGACGGACTAGTTCATATCTCTCAGCTTGCCGATAAGTTTGTCTCCTCACCGGGCGATGTTGTAAAACTCGGTCAACAGGTTATGGTTAAGGTTGTTGAGGTGGATTTGAAGAGGGGGCGTATTTCGCTATCAATGCGCGGTCTTTGAAGTTCTCTAAAATGGCGATAACTGCGTTACGCAACAAGCTGCAAATCCTCATTTACGTATAGTAAACTCCGGTATTGCATCTTGTTGCAAGCCTTGTTCTCTCCATTTTATAAAACTTAAATAATAGTGTTTAAGGATCTGCTGCGTTATAGTTGTTTTTTTTCAACAGTCATTTACGCATAGTAAACTCCTGT
>JAGBSZ010000041.1 GCA_017631585.1 Bacteroidaceae bacterium | reverse complement strand
GAGGAAAATGAAAAACATTTTCCAAATTCTCCATCGACGTAAAAAGGAGAACATCTTTACTCATCAGCACCTGATGAAGCATTTGAACAGCACTTTTCATGTCTGTTTCAGAAAAGATTTCCAGAATTTTATAAACAGCATTTATTCCGATTGCACTGCCATAATCAGGAAGTTTTCCGTCAAAACTTAAAAACAAACATTTTTCCTTGCCGGAAAGACCGTGTGCCGGACATTCTTTTACAAGACATTCATTATGTGATTCGTTTTTGCAATAAGTACAATAAGCAAGATTGGCAAAAGCAGAAAAATAAACCGACTCAAGATTCAAACTCTTTGCGGGCAATAATTCAGCAAATTTCTTTTTTTGAAATCCAATCAAACCGGAGTCATACGTCCGTATATACTCCTCTTTGAATATCTTTTCGCTGGAATATGGTTTTTCATCATCAAGTAAATAAGAATATTTCACCAGTAGCTGTTTAAATTTTGGTGACATTATTTTTTCAGTAAGAAAGTTTTCTGCTGTATCTACTGTTTCAGGATAGCTTTCAGGTGATAATATATCCGGGAACTCCATCGCCAGCAACGCTCCGCCGATACTGGTATGAATTTGTTTCGGCAACTGAATATGGGTATTAACAGATAAATGGTTCAATTCACTCAATGCCGCAGCATACTCGAAAGAAGGACATAATAAAGGCTTTTGAGAAAAATCACATTCCAACATCTTTAAAATAATATGAGCATCTCTTTTCCGTCTTTTCAAACGCAACGGATGGTTCACCAGATATTGAGCTTCATATTGAGCTTTATTACTCAAAGGCAAAAATATTTTTGCCTGCGAAGAAGGGTGGTCAAACTCCATGTCGTAAAAGGAATTTATTGAAAGATGCAAAGCGTAATCTCTGGTCAACCCAACCTTAAAAAATCTTGCCCGTAAATTATTGACGACAGGAGGATGTGTTACAAAAACGGCAAATTCTTCAACCAAGTATTCAAGTATGCAAAATACAATATGCTCATCATCTATTATTTTTTTTGCACCTTTGGCAGTATGTGCAATCTCCCGTCTTTTAAGCTCTGAAATCAAGAATGGTTCAAAAAGGTTCTTGGCTATTTTGTACGGAATCAAAACGATATTATCCGGCAAATCAGAATCAGGCACAGCAACTGTCTCGGCGGAATAATCAACTATTTTGCCAGCTTTTATTTGTGCAAATCTTTTCTTCCGCCGCCATTCTCTGCCAGTGCCCAAATGATGAGTTAATGACTCTAAAGGACGATTTAACGCTCCGGTAACCGGCTCCCCATGTAATCCATTTTCAATCAACGCATCTACAGCTTCTTGCAGCGCACGTTTTTCATTACAGATAATCACTTCCGAAGCGTTGAGCTTAAGCAGATTTTTCAACCTGTTGTTGCGATTGATTACCCGGCGATACAAGTCATTAAAATCATTGCTTGCAAAACGACCATTATCCAATGGGATAAGTGGTCTTAAATCAGCCGGTATAACCGGCAATACAGTTAAAACCAAATCGGCAGGATTAAGTTGGTTTTCAAGAAAAAATTTTATCGCTTTAATCTTATTTTGTAATTTTAACAAACTTTTGTTGTCTTTGGGAGGATAATCATGAAGTACTTTTTGGGCAATTTTTAATTCTGCTTCCAAATCCATGTTTTGTAAGAGAAAAAGAATAGCCTTTCCTCCTTGCCCTGCAGATAAACGGGAACCATATTTTGAATTGGCGAGAGAATATTCATGGTCGTCTATAACTTGTTCAGGGTAAAAATCCCAGTCATACTCCCAATCTTTGATTTCAAGAATGATATGAGCATCGTAATAAACTACTTTTATCAACTTGTCATTGGCAATGCCAAGCAAATCAGCAAGAATTTTATTTCTATGCAAATACCATGGATGAACAACAGGCACTGCCAATTCAATATGCCCCATGCGTTCTCGGCGGACTTTGGACGAAGTAACTTCAACTCCGCAACGCTCGCAAATTATTCCCTTGTATTTGACTTTTTTATATTTCCCGCATGTACATTCCCAGTCTTTGGTCGGACCGAAAATTCGTTCACAGTAAAGCCCTCCCTTTTCAGGTTTTAAAGAACGACAATTTATAGTCTCCGGATTTTTCACTTCTCCATGGGACCATGAACGAATCGTTTTAGCACTGGCTGGAAATATTTGCATTATTTCTTTCATTAAAAAAATCACTTCAGTTTTTTAATTTAAACTATTGCAACTTTACACCATCCCGGGAATGAATCGGGTCTGTAACGGGTAGCATTAGAAACCAGCACATATTTCAATGATGTACAATTTACAAAAGAGTTTTCCCCTATAGATTCTACATTAGACAAATCAAGAAAAGTTAAACTTGAACAGTTTGCCAATGCCCATGACGATATGATTTTTAATGAATTGGGAATATTTATGCTCGCTAAGTTATTACAATTATCAAATGCAGCAGCACCGATTTGCTCTATAGAATCCGGCAGATTAATTTCCTGCAACGAAGTACAGTTTCTAAATGCACAACGACCAATGGATTTAATCCCGAATGGAATATGTACATTTGTTAGAGATGCACATCCATCGCACAATCCGGAGGGTACAGCAATGTTTTTATCTGATATAGAAATTGTTTTCAATGATGTGCAATTTTCGAAAACAGAATCTTTCATCAATGGTATATGATGCGGGTCGAATATTATTTTTTCCAAAGCAGAACAGCCGGAAAATGCCCTCATATCAACAAGTTCACATTGCCTTGGTATGCGTATAGAAGTTAAACTGCTGCAATCACCAAACGCACGCCATCCGATTTTTTTAAGGCAATTTTCCAGAAAAACTCTTTCTAATTTAGAACACCCATCAAATGCTTCTTTCCCTATTATATAAAAATCATCTAACTCAGCAAATGTCAAATTTTTGCAGTTTTTGAATGCACGCGGAAAAATAATTTTATTATTATTGTTGTCATTGTTATCGCAATGTTTGCCGTCCTCGTCAAAGTCATCAAAATCACGGAATATACGCTCCAGTTGCAAATTTCCCTCAAATGCACTTGCTCCAATGGAGCCATATTCAACGGAAAGAATACATCTCCAATCAGCGCTCCCCTTTATCAACATTCCATTGTGATTTAATAAATCGCCACATTCATTTTGCTTTATAATGGGTGACTCGCTGTTGACAAGGTGTATTCCTTTGACTTCAGAAAATGTAGGATAATATGTTTCAAGATGTTCAAGATTATATTTAGCTTGTTTGATTACAGCATTGGAAGGAATGTATAATTCCAAATTTTTGCACCCACAGAACGCACCTTCATCTATTTCTATACCATCAGGTAAATGCAATTCCTTTAATTCAGAACAATCCCGAAATGCACATTTGCCTATATATTTTAATTTTTCAGGCAACTTAAGTTCACTGAAATCACACAGCCAAAAAGCGTATTCATCTATTTTTTCAATAGTGTCAGGTAAAACAATCCTTAGTCCCCGAGGAGAATATTGAGTAAGCATATATGCCGGAACAACTTTGCGCCCATCTGCAAAAGCAATTTCTTTTAATTGCGTATAATCAAATACTTTTTTACCCAATTTTACTTTTGCAGGAATCAGTATTTTTTTTAATCCAGCTTGATAAAAAGTACAATCTCCGATTGAACGAAGACCATCCGGCAGTTTTATCTCTTCCAAATTGGAACATCGGTAGAATGCCCATTGATTAATATGCAACAGAGTATCTGGTAATTTTATTTTCTTTAAGTATTCACACCCGGCAAATGCAGATGGCCCAATGCTTGTTATATGTGCAGGAACAATACACTGTTCTATAAATTTATCATTACATTGCAGTAATTTGGTTCCTTTCTTGTCAAATACAAAACGCTCCAACGCCATTTCATTCTCCAATAAAAAAGCCGTTTCTGTTATTGCACTCCATAGACGGTATCGCCAAACACCTGACCGGAAACGCAAGGCCATATCAGACATATGGTCATTATATACTTGCAGCTGGTTCCGGTCATGAAATAATTTGGCGATTTTTCTATGGAACTGTCACGTAAAGACTTTTGCAAGTCTTCCATATTCAAATTTTCATTGCAAAATGTTTTTTGTTGTTCTAAATTACTTTCATGGTTATAACATTTCCTTAATCTATCACAAATCATCTTAAAATACAAGCCGACTTTATTCATTTTCTGGAGATTTCCTGTTGTAAGGCTCTCATAACATCATCATAAAAATATGATTCATCCACCCGCAGATATTCATAAAATTCGTGATGTTTCTGCCATTTTTTTGCATATTCCAAAGCAGTTTCATAGGCACTTTCATCAAGGATAAAGCATTCAGGCAACAGTTCATCTCCTTTGAACTGTATAAAACAAAGCTCCTTACCTGTTTTCTCGTGAAAGAATAACTGCATCTCCTGATTCTGTATTTCATGCAGTGTTTTAAGCAGAGAGATTGCAAAATCATCCAATCCGGTATCAAAAATACGGATTTTTTCCACCAGCTCACAATAGCCGAAAACTTCACGGCGGCGGTAATTCTTCTGCCCCATGACTTCAATTAAACTTTGCAATTCTTTATCCATCGGCTGTCCGAAATCTTCTTCACGCCACAAAACCTGAATCATGATTTCATTTTCCGGGTCATGATACAACGTCGGATAACACACCTCGTCTGTTTGTTTGCAATGCGGGCACTGATACCGGAAAAGAGTGTTATCCAGAACCTTTGCCTTATGCTCCGGATGTATTCCGACATTGATACTGTGGTGCAGAATAAACGGCACATCCTGGTGGCAGAACGGACATTCAAGATGTTCTTCCTTAAACAATGACATAAGCAACCTTCTTTCGAGTTATTCGTTTATGTTTTCTATAATCTCTTTCCATCCCATCACAGCAACCCACATCACAAGTAAAAATCCCATAAAGACCTCCTGAAAAAATAATACCCCTCTATATATAGGGAGTTTGTCAAGTTTTTTTCATCGCCGCTTACTAATGCGGCATATTTTCAAAAATCTTATGCGGAATTTTGAAAAACGGCGTAAGATTTCGATTTTGAGGCGGCATAAGTAAATCGAAAGGTGATTTGTCAGTCGTTTCCATAGAAAAATCGCCAAGTTGGACAGAATATCATAAGATATTTCCACGACCGGAAAATAGCGGCAAATCATCTTTCCTTGAATTTTGCAAAGTAGTTGTCACAATGCCATATATTTTCAAAAATCTTATGAAAAATCATTCTATTTCCAATATCTCGTTCCAGTTGGTAGTGAAACGTCTGGACAGATAGTTTTGTTTCATAGTCCATTCCCTTTTTACTCCTTCTCCAGCTAAAAAGATGGTATTCCTTCCGTATTGATAATTAAGCTTATCCATTGTTTCAGCCAGAGTGATATTTTTTTCGTCCGGCTGTTCAAAAAGATTAAAGTGTATTTTGTCAGCCGGGGACAATTCAAAAAGAATAACGCCTGTTTTCATTGCCCGTCTGCCGGGGACAATGATTTTTTTTATTGCCGGAACAATATACTTTGTCATTGATAAATGTTCAGACAGCGGCATCGGAAATCCGATGACATGTCCGCAATGCCCGCTCGGAAGCTTTTTATCACCAACATATTCTGCTGTGTAATACGCATAAATATAAATAAAAGATGCCACTTCTTTCAAGGTTCTTAATTTGCTTGCTGCAATAGCAGTATAATGCAGCACGGATTCTTTGATAACTTTTTCTGAAGTTGTCGGTTTGTTGAAACTGCGGGAAAATGCTATTTGTTTGACTGTTCCATTGAATTCGTCAAACGGTACTGCCGGAATACCTTGCAGTTCCAAAACCGTTTGAGCCATAATAACATTGAATTTCTTTTTTATATCAAAACTTTCACACTCTGCCAAATCTCCGGCGTTGCGAATGCCGTATGCTTGCAGTTGTTTTTCCAACCGCCACGATATTCCCCATACTTCGGTTAATGGCAACTCTTTCAGCAGCGGTAAATAATTTTCCGGCATAACAAAAATTCCGGAAGGATGCTTCTTGCCGATGTGATTAGCAATTTTTGCCAAAGTTTTGGTTTTAGCAAATCCAATACCGCAAGGGATACCTGTCCAACGCAAAACTTTTCTGCGGATTTCGGTTCCGAAAGTTTCATAGTCAAAATCATCGGCAAAATCCATGTGGAAAAATGATTCATCTATGGAATACTGTTATATTTGCGGTACCATACTGCTTAAAATCCGCATAACCCGATTTGACATATCACCATACAAACAATAATTGCTTGAACGGAAAACAATCCCCAGTTTTTCAGCGTAATCCTTTAATATATAATGGGGTATGCGCTTGGGTAAATCTAAAGCCTTGAACTCATTGGAACGTGATATGCAACTGCCGTCATTGTTGGATAGTACCGCCACAGGACGGTTGTTCAATGACGGGTCGAAGACCCGTTCACAAGAAACATAAAAATTATTGCAGTCAAGCAAGCCGGTCATTTTCATTTTGTGCTGCCGAGTTTTTCTTTGTATTTTTCCCGTGTGCCGTTTAGCCTGATTCCTGGATTATGAACGGAAACATTGTTATTTACCTTTATTTCCGGTTCAGATATAGTTTGCCTGTTGCTGAAATAGTTGATTTTGCGAACAACACCGGTTACTACTCCCCAAAAGCGGATATCCTGACCGGGAGAAAAATGTATCGGCTTGAATTGCGGATTGGCTGGTTCAAGATAACTGTTTCTGCCACTTTTACGCAAATATTTTACAGTAAATTCACCATCAACGGAAGCCACAATGATTGCTCCATCAAAAAAATTAATACTGCGGTCAACGCACAAAATATCTCCGGGAAAAATATTTGCTCCAATCATGGATTCCCCGGCTACACGCACATAATATACCGCATCGCGGTTGGAAGCAAGGAAATCATTCAAATCCAGTTCGCGTTCAATATAGTGTTCCGCTGGCGACGGGAAACCTGCTTGTATTGTGCCTGCCATTAACGGCGGAAATTTTTCATCTTTCATATTCACCTCCTGAAGCTCTGTTTTCTTATGCTGACCAAATAAAAAAATCTTATGTTTTTTCATATTCATCATAAGATTTTTTTTAACACCCCGGCATAAGAGAAGTGAAAAGCAACTTGCAACGGAAAACACAAAGGTGATTTTATGCTTAAAAATGGTACTTTGATTCTCAATGAAGCAAACATCAAATCTATTTCTAATGAAGAAAAAAAGAGTGCAAAACGCATTATCGTAGAAGAAGGAGTCCGCGTACTTGACAGGTGGCAGTTTGCATATTGCCCGAATTTGACGAAAATTGTACTTCCGCAAACTTTAATTGGTTTCGGTTCTGGTTGTTTCACAAATTGTCATAATTTGCGGCACATCAATCTTCCTGTTGGATTGAAAGTC
>JAGBSZ010000040.1 GCA_017631585.1 Bacteroidaceae bacterium | reverse complement strand
GCTTATCACAAGCGTAGCTCTTCCGTTGTTTCTGACACTGTAATTCGCTTTGGCAACCTCAGTAACAGGAGTTTTGCCAAAATCAAGAGCATTTTCACCTCTCAGGTCAGGGCTTTTAACCACGATATAATTACCACTCACAGCCGACATCATATTCTCCACCGCCGCATTGCTAAGCACAGTGTTCTGTGGTTCAAAGCGATAGTTTCCACTGTTGCAGTCAAGTTTAAGGCGGAACGTAGCCACCACTCCATCGTTACCGCTCACCGGAGTATTATTTAACGAATAGAGGATAAGAGTCAGTTTGTTGTCTCTTACGCTTGCCATTGCCGTATGCGACGAAGCACGCTCAGCCGATGCGAAACTGCCATCGACATACTCAATGCCGGCAGGAAGAGTGAAAGTTGTCTGCACTCCCACAATAGGTTCCATGTTGTTCATGCGCAGCTCAACTGTTACCTCCTCACCCAAAGAACCCTCTACACGGTTACTGTGTAACTCATTGACCGAGTAAGGGTCGGCAATCAACTTAACGGAAGCATTGCCGTTAGTTGCATCCGATAAGATTGTTACAGCACTCTCTACTGCACCGCGTTTTTTAGGTGAATACTCCACAGCAACACTCTTTGTTGCACCGACAGGAATGGTGAACGCCGTTTCTGCAACAGAGAAATCCGAATCGTCACTCTCGATATCCGTTACCGTCAAAGGCAAAGTTCCGCTGTTGCGCAGAGTAAAGTTTTTGGTATATTGCGACATTATAGGCACATGACCAAAATCGACCGACTGTGTTACAACCTCAATCTGCGGAGCAAGAACAGTTACAGCACCATTATCTACAGATACCGGCAGAGCCTTGCCGGCAGCATCACTCAACAACACCTGAGGCTGCAAAGGATATTCAGCAGGAACGTTGCCGAGTTTAAGAGCGAACGAAGCTACCTTTCCATCATTGTCATTCAACTGAGCAAGAGAGATACTGTATATATAAATTTTCAGAGCACCATTTACCACAGCCGCACTAAGGCTATGCCCGTTGGCACGTTCGCTGTCCATTACGCAGGAGCCATCGACATAAGTGAGCTGTTTGTTTACAAGTGGGATAACCACCTCGGCAGCTGTAACATCATCGCTGTTCTGCAATACGACATCAACGGTTACAACATCTCCGGGGACTCCTTGCCCCGATGATATTGACACCATATTCTGCGCAACACTGCCTGCTGCAACAAACAATGCCAAGAATATTATAGAAATGATTTTCTTCATATATTTATTTTTCTTGGTAATAATATAGATGTTACCCAAACACTTAAAATCCCACGCAAGTGTCATATCGACCAAATGGGAGATATCTCAACCTCTGTTTTAGAGATTCCTCACATTCATTCGGAATGATAAGTTCGCGAAAAAAAGAGTTGCCGGGTCAACTGCTATATTATTGTTTTTTCATTTACACTAACAAGTTCCTTCCTCTACGTTCGCGATGCTTCCATTGGGCGGACACATCGGTCCGCCCCTATGGTTTATTAACTTCGCGTATTGCAAGGATGCCCCGAAAGTAAAATGGGATATCCTCATATATTTTGGGGGTTGAATAAAAAGAGCTGTTTTTATTCAATCTCACTATTATTTCTTGTAAATAACCTTTGCTGTATGCATCAAGGCATCATCCACATAGAGCGAAACAATGTAAAGACCATCGGCGAGAGAAGCCCCCGGAACCCAGGTATGCTGATGCTCACCAAAGCCATTCACTGTTGCATAGCGATAGACCGCACGACCGGCAACATCGCTGACAACAATATTCACATTGTGGTTACCTTCCTTACCTATTATATAAGGAATAGCAAGTTCAGTGCTGAACGGATTAGGATAAGGCAGACGCATCTGCATACCCTCTGCAGCACCAATACCTGTTGTATTGCCATTGATAACAAGAACATTGCCACCGCGTGAGTTACTCAATATAACCTCGTTCAATGCAGCATCGCCGATGCGCAGAACAGCATGTTTGCCGGGAGCAAGTGACTTGCCGCTCATTGAGAATACAAGGAACTGATATTCATTATCGCTCAACCATGTAGCCATTTGCTCAAAGCCATTCTCCTTGATAAGCGAAGTAAATTCAGTACCCTTGGCAGCCTCAATGCTCAGCTGAATACCGCCAATGGCATCATCGCTCTCAATGTACAATATGCCATCCTCTATGCTATATGTTGCTGTGTTGTTAACCGATGCTGCAGCCACTGCATGCGGAGTGGTTATTATGCTAACCGTACCCACCACGTCAAGGATGTTCACATCGCTGTCGCTGTTCACGTCGGCAGCCTCAAAGATAAACGGCTGAGGGTTCTGGTTGGTGAGCCAAGCCACCTCGGTTACCACGTCGGCAATATCCACGTTCATTGAACCGTTGGCATCACCCTTCTCTGCAGTGAGCGGTGTAACCGCAACAGGGTTACTCAGGGCGTGGCTGTTGAGCGATGTAGTAATTTGCTTGATTACATAATAATATGTTGTACCGGGAACAACATCAAAGTCGGTGAACTCAGTGGCACTGCTCTCAAGAACTCTCTCGTTTATAATTGTAGTATCACCCTTAACCTCCCAGTGACCTCCTACCCAATTTCCGTTCTTATCGTAATTGGTATAAGTTGAATCAAGTTTATCGGTATAACGGTAGATATTATAACCCAAAAGGTCCTCAAAGTCCTCTTCATCGGTTTCCCAGGTGAGAGTTACCTTGCCAAGACCAGCCTCACCCATAAGACCTGTAGCCATTGAGCCGGCAGCTGCAACCTCAACATTGAAACGGCGTTTCTCAATTGGAATTTCAAAATGGTCGGCATCCTTTGCGCCATCAACATATATGCGGTTGAGACCATCACTGCTTGTCTTGCCGTCTATTGTAAGGTAAGCAGTATAAACCAGACTGTCGGCACTCCACTCACCCTCTTCACCTATGACAACCTGTGTATAAGGTGGGCGCACACCCATTGCAATGTTAGGCGCAACGCTCACATCCATTGGGCGGTTAAAATAAACATCGAACTTATGCTTGCCCACACCAAGCGGTGGCAACATATCAAATTCATCCTGTGCATCACAGCCGTTTACAACCACCTTCCACACAATGCCGTGAGCCTCGGCATTTGGGCGAGTGAGCATATTTGAGAGATTCACCACACCGCTGCCCACCGGATTGGTTTTGTGATACATATCATATACTCCAAGGCGCACAGTCTCTTCGTTGACACTTCCCCAATAGCAGGGCTTGTCAAAATTCAAGACAGATACAGAACTTGATTCGTATCTTAAATTTCGAGGAGTTGCGTTGTCGCCACTATAGTAATTTGAGAAAACATTTGAACTTTTAGCCAAATAATCCTTTTCAGTAAATGAGTAACCATTTCCGTGTCTATCTACCAAATTCTCTACCAAATTTGAATTAAACACATTCATCATGATATAAAAATATATTTTATTATATACAATGTTAGAATTGAATACATTACAGATACCCAAATAAAAAGAGTAATTATATTCAATTATAGAATTTGATATATTTGCATAATTTACATCTCTATATTGTCCCCAAAAACCTGTTATCCTGACATATTCCAAATCGGCATATTTATCGGATTTTCCAAAGCGCAATCTTGCACCGTCACAATCGTCCGGTGCCGCCTGGAATACAATAAGGCTGTCAGGAGTTCCTTTGCACACCAAGTCGCCATCATTGGCAATGCCAATACCGGGGCGGAACTTAAGCACTGTACCCGGCTTTATTGTAAGCGTTACACCTGCCGGAATTGCCAAGTTCTTTGTTACAATATAATGCTTGTTGGGATAAAGAGTAAGGTCTCTTGCAATAATACCGCCAATCTCCACACCATTCTCGGCTGTGATAACAAACTCCTGCACAAGTTCCTCAACGATATTGTCGCATGTAGCACGCAACACAAGGCGTATATGACGACCATCCACACAATTCTCGTTAATTTTGAAACGGATTGGTTTTTCACTCTTTGCCTTGGCATAGCTGCTGAGTTGCTTGCCGAACGATACATTATTGTCAAGAATTTGAACAATCTCCGGGTCTTCAGCCTCGCCCACCTCAAGTGAGAAGGTTATATTTTCGGCATTGCCCCACTCATTGCGCAGTGTAGGCCACAACTCCACCACCTCACCGGAATCGGGAATACCGTCACCGTCACCTGTTACAACAAGTGGTGCCTCAGGCTGAGGTGTTGCAGAATCATCACCTTTATCGAATAGCGGAATAAATTTTATAATGGCATTTGCATTTAACTTTTCATATAATACATTACGATGACACGGAATAGAACTATCATAATCGTCAATAGAGTGGTTCTCTGTTGATATCCAGTATTGATTTCCTAAACTTTGGTTTACATAGAACTTTGATATGCCGGCAAGGTTCTCCACTTTGCAATATTTCACAAAAGGTCCGTTGTGGCTTCCATATTTATCCTCATCGACATATATTGCATATCCCAATTTGTTTATGATGGTGAAACCCTCCTTTTCACTGCCCACAAATTTCCACATCTGGTTTTCGCCGTTTGTGGCAGTGGTTGTTACAAGATTATTTGGATATGACGCATTGACAATATTCTCATCAGCTGTGAAGAATGTGTTACGTTCATTATATACAAGATTATACCAATATTCAACAGAATCGTTGCTGATTCTTAAATCGAGTGAGAAGTCGGGGATATCAAGCCCGCCACCTTCGCCGGCATCTACGCTGTCACCGTCAAATATGTCGTATGTAACAAACTGCAATGTAGGTTTGCGGTCAGCATCGGTTATTTCGTATGCAGCCTGAAAATCAACCATCTGGTTACTGCTCTTTTTGCGTGCGTGGATGAGGTCACCAAAGAGCAACTCCTTGCTCTCATACTCCTTGCACTGCAACAGGCGTGAGATTGCACCGGCAACCAAAGGGCTTGCCATTGATGTACCGTTGAGTGGTTTGTATTTGCCACCGGGGAAGGTACTTGTCATTGCTACACCGGGAGCGCGGAGTTCATAGTTATACAACTGCTCTTCGCTGAACTTTGAGAATGTTGGACCATCATCATCATAGTTACTGAAGCTTGCGCGGCTGCCGTCGCGGTTACCGGCTTCAACACCAAGCACAAAGGTAAATGCAGCCGGGAACATTGGAGCACCCCACTCCTTGCAAACCGGGCATTTTGCGGGGTTGATAACCATACAGTCGTTACCTGCAGCGGCAACAAGAACAGCCTTGCTGTAGGCACGGGCAAGTGCCTGCTCCTGAGCTATTGAATAGGCATAACCACCGAAAGACATATTGATAACATCAGCACCATTGGCAGCGGCGTAGTCGATACCCTTAATAATTGTTGCAACGTCACCCACACCGTCGCTCTGCATAATGGTAACAGGCATGATGAGTGCATCGGGGTTGGCACCGGTGATTCCCTGACCGTTCTTGCCCTCGGCTGCGGCAATACCGGCAACGTGTGTACCGTGACCGTTCCAGTCACCAATGCGGGCAGTCTGGTTAACAAAGTCCCAGCCGTGGAGGTCGTCCTTATAGCCGTTTGCATCGTCGTCGGAATCCTCGGCTCCGTCAGCCTCGCGCTCGTTGGTCCAGATGTTGTCGTCAAGGTCGGGGTGAGTTATATCCACACCGGTATCAAGAATTGCTATGACAGGGCGTTTGTCGGTGATTATTTTCTTTGTCCATACATTCTTGAGGTTTATGGCATTGAATGCCCACTGCTCCTTGAAGAGTGGCTCATCTTCGTATTCACTCTTGTCATTGTCGGGAAGTACTGTTGAATATACCAGGTAGTTAGGCTCGGCATACTCCACGTCGCCAAGTTCCTGCAATGCGGCAACAGCATCGTGAACTGCCATGCCGTTGTCGGCATCAAGCTCTATGCGGTAGAGCTTTGACATATCGTTGCTCTCTACATAACCGCCGTTGTAGGCTCTGGTGCGTTTGGGACCGCCTGCACCCGAAAGAGGCATCAACTGCTCGGCTGTGGTTGCACCAATTTTGGCAAGCACGGCATCCACACTGCCGACACCGGCTCTCACCGGTGCGCCACGACGTGCCTGCACATTGGCACGGCTTGACTGTTTGAACTTTACAATTACTTCGCCTTCGCGATAGGCACGCGATGCATGACGGTCGATGGTGACGACATCGTCTGCATTGTTCATACTCTGCGCCATAAAAGGCATACTCACTGCTACAAATAAAGCAGAAAGCAAAATTCTGAACTTTGTCATAATTTTATAATTTAATATTTCGTATTTTTCATTTTCATATCCTCACTGACTCGTCCTAAAATTTTAAATTTTAGGACGAGTCACGATAGTATTTTCAATACTATACAATCAACAAAGCAAATGTACACAAAATATTACAGCAAAAAGATTATTTTGTAAAACAATCTTAAAAAACCACAAAAAAATGACAACATTAATTTACAATACCATAAAAATACAGATAAACGAGAGTGACCCTGGTTACCCTCGTTTATCTGTATTTTTAAAGGTATTCTTATTCCGTATAAACTATCTTGAAATCGGGATGCACTCCATAAAAGGCTGAAGCATCAACATTTACTCCCTTAGGGATATAAGCAACCTTGAGGTTAGGACAATTCTCGACAGCCCATGCTTCGATAGATTTTGTACCTGCAACAATTACAATCTCCTCTACCCCGGGGAGGTCATAGATGAGATTCTTCTCAATCTTTTCCATTGGCAAGAGTTCGATTCT
>JAGBSZ010000039.1 GCA_017631585.1 Bacteroidaceae bacterium | reverse complement strand
GCAAACAACGTCACCAATGCCCACACCTCCTTGGGGTCCCATCCCCAATAGCGTCCCCAGGAGATATTTGCCCAAACTGCCCCAATGAATATTCCGGTAGCCAAAAGCATTGTTGCCGGGTAGAGCAGTGCGCGTCCAATTAGTGCCTTTGAGGCTCTTTTATTCTCCTTGCCGCATAATGCGATAACAGCATTTATGGCAGTACATGCAAGCAGGGCGTATGCAATGATTATTGTGGTTACATGTATTCCCAGGAGCGGAGTACGCAGGATTGGTTGTACATGAGCATCGCGCTCAAAACCAAACCATGCGATAACGGTTACAATGCCGGCAACGATAATCAATGTTCTTCTCAATGCGGCAAATCTCTTTTTGAATTTGAATGCTACTGCAATAATTGCTGTTGTCAATGCAAAGAGAAATAGGCTTTCAGCCCCATTGGTTGCCGGGAATACGCCTCGCTTGTACCATAAGCAAACAAAAAGAATGATAGGTATAGTCAGGATGGTACCCATTCTGCCTGCGAGGTCTTTGTAATGCGGATTTTCATTCTTTTCTTTTGTTCTTCTTCCTCCCTGCAGTTGTTGAAGTGTCTTGTGAAAATTGCTCTTTTTGTCGAAAAAAAGCATCAGGAACGATACGAATACCATCATGTATCCGGTGTAGCTTATCGGCAAACCATATATGTCGTGTGCGACAAGTAACGACAGGTTGCCATTATCCACTCCCTTTATGCAGAACGAGTAGCCGTCAATCTTCATAGGGTTGTTCAGTGAGGTAATGTGTCGGTAGCTCTCTTTCCTGTTGTCGGCTACAATATGTGCTTTGTAGTCGATGGGTAGCCCATCTTCCTTTGAATATACAGTGTCGATGTCTGCCAGTTGCAGGCTGAACGGCAATTTTTCCAGTGTTCCATTGTCTGTAGTGAACATTGATGCGGGCACTGCATCTTTGGCAAGTAAAATATTGCCATGTTGCGAGGTAAGGAACGATACAAATGCACCCAAAAGTATAACAACAAACGATGTGTGTAAAAGCACAAGTGTTCCGCGCCTTGCAACGTGCAATATATATATCATTGCTGTGATTACAAGCAATGACCATAAGGCAATGAACCACGGTGAGTGGTATATGCTTCCCAAAGCAAAAGAGGAACCGTAAAGTTTCTCAAACAGTGTTGCGGCAATGAGTGTGAGCATGAGCACCCCCATGCTTCCGAAGGAGATTGTTTTAAGAATATTGTTTTTCATTCATCAGGCAGTAAGATGCTCAAACAATACTCTTGCGCCGATGAACAGCAGAATTATTCCGCCCCACATTTCGGCGCGTAGCTTTTTCGCAAAGCCTTTGCCGAATTTAAGACCTAATCCCAGTCCCACCAGTGACAGAACAAACGAAACAAGGAATATAACGGCAAGAGGATAGGTCAATGATGCGAATGCCTGATAACCCATACACGAGAATGATATGCCCACAGCCAAGGCATCGATGCTTGTTGCTATGGCAAGTGTGAATATGACTTTATAGCTGCGTGGGTTGAAGCGTTTCTTCTCCTCTTCCTTGAAAGACTCTATAATCATACGCACACCAAGGAAACCGAGTATGGCAAACGCAACCCAGTGGTCGATGCATTCTATCGCTTTGCGGCACATGTCAGCACCCCACCAGCCAAGCAAAGGATTGAGAGCCTGAAAGAATCCGAACAAAAATGCCATGGTGAGCATTGGTCGCCAAACAACTCTTTTGAAAATTATGCCGCTTGCGATTGAAACAGCAAAGCAATCCATTGCAAGAGCCAATGCCATGAGCCAAACTTCTATATGTGTCATAGATTTAGATATTTCATGCAAAAATACATTATTTATAATATAAATTGTTCAAAAAGAATAAAAAGAATTAAAGCTGTTGCAAAAAACGAAAAAAGCCTTTACCTTTGCACATACTTACTACTGGGGTTATCTGGATTTGACAGCGGGTAGAAAAGGTATGTAAGCACGCAGTGCCTTGCCGGTTCGCACTATAATCTGAGTTGGCAAAAATTTATCTGGCAATAACAATTACGCTCTTGCTGCTTAATCGAAGTATAGTAGATTAGCT
>JAGBSZ010000038.1 GCA_017631585.1 Bacteroidaceae bacterium | reverse complement strand
GGTTCTCTGTCTGGAACACCATTGAGTCTGCCTGGTTGAGCTTGTCAATCTTCTCGCGCTCTTTCTTGTCTGCATCAGCATTTGCCTCTGCCTCGGCTTTCATGCGGTCAATCTCCGCTTTGCTGAGACCTGATGAAGCCTCGATGCGGATAGCCTGCTCCTTACCTGTTGCCTTGTCCTTTGCAGAAACCTTGAGGATACCGTTTGCGTCGATGTCGAATGTTACCTCAATCTGTGGAATACCGCGGCGTGCAGGAGCGATACCTGTCAGGTTGAACTGACCGATTGACATGTTCTGGTTTGCCATTGGACGCTCACCCTGAAGAACGTGGATTGTAACCTCTGTCTGGTTGTCGGCAGCAGTAGAGAATGTCTCGCTCTTCTTGCAAGGGATTGTTGTGTTTGCATCGATAAGCTTTGTCATAACGCCACCGAGTGTTTCGATACCCATTGAAAGTGGAGTTACATCGAGCAATACGATGTCACCTACACCGCCTTCCTTGTTAAGGATAGCACCCTGGATAGCTGCACCTACTGCAACAACCTCGTCTGGGTTAACGCCCTTTGAAGGTGTCTTGCCAAAGAAGTCCTCGACAACCTTCTGAACAGCAGGGATACGTGTAGAACCACCCACGAGGATTACCTCGTCGATATCTGCGTTGTTCAAGCCAGCGTCGCTCATTGCCTTCTTGCAAGGCTCAAGACAAGCCTGGATAAGGTTGTGTGCCAAAGACTCGAACTTAGCGCGTGTCAAAGTCTTTACCAAGTGCTTTGGCATGCCGTTTACGGCTGTGATATAAGGAAGGTTAATCTCGGTTGATGTAGTTGATGACAACTCGATTTTTGCCTTCTCTGCAGCCTCTTTCAAACGCTGCAATGCCATTGGGTCTGCTGTAAGGTCAGCACCCTCTTCTGCCTTGAATTCGTTTGCAAGCCAGTCGATGATTACCTGGTCGAAGTCGTCACCGCCAAGGTGTGTGTCACCGTTTGTTGAAAGCACCTCGAATACGCCACCGCCGAACTCAAGAATAGAGATATCGAATGTACCGCCACCAAGGTCGAATACGGCAATCTTCATATCCTTGTTTGCCTTGTCAACGCCGTATGCAAGAGCTGCGGCAGTAGGCTCGTTTACGATACGCTTAACCTCAAGACCTGCAATCTGACCAGCCTCTTTTGTTGCCTGACGCTGTGAGTCGCTGAAGTATGCAGGAACAGTGATGACAGCCTCTGTAACCTCCTGACCAAGATACTCTTCTGCAGTTTTCTTCATCTTCTGAAGAATCATTGCTGAAATCTCCTGTGGAGTGTAAAGGCGACCGTCGATGTCAACGCGTGGCATGTTGTTCTCCTCAACTACCTTGTAAGGTACGCGAGAGATTTCCTTGCTCACCTGCGCCCAGTTCTCACCCATGAAACGTTTAATTGAGAATATTGTGCGCTGTGGGTTTGTTACAGCCTGACGTTTGGCAGGGTCACCGATTTTACGCTCGCCGTTGTTGTCGAATGCAACAATTGACGGAGTAGTGCGCTTACCCTCGCTGTTTGTGATTACTACGGGCTCGTTGCCCTCGAAAACTGATACACATGAGTTGGTTGTACCCAAGTCAATACCAATGATTTTTCCCATAATTGTATTATTTATTTTATATTATTATTCAACTTTATTGTCGGCGTGTTTGTTCGCCTGCACCGATTATAATACAAAGTGCGTGCCAAAATGTTTTCTTTGCCTAAATCTGCCAACATTGTTTGTTTTATGCCATTTTATTTCAAAGTGTGACATAAAGTCTGCCAAAATGTCCTGTGCGGGCGTGTCGTTCTTAAAATATTTAAAATGTTAACAATTAATTTGTATTTCCTTGCTTTTGTGCTATCTTTGCGTATTATATGCAAATTGCGTTTATTGCGCTTCTTGCATTTTGTTTGATACAAATGGAATTAGATATTTATCAACTTTTTAATCGTTCAGTAAAATGGGAAAAGTTTTGATTATAGGAGCCGGAGGCGTGGCTACTGTAGCGGCACATAAGGTGTGCCAGAATACGGACGTGTTTACCGAAATAATGATTGCCAGTCGTACAAAAAAGAAGTGCGATGCATTGGCTGATGTGCTTAACAAAAAGTATGGAACAAATGTGCAGACAGCACAGGTGGATGCGGACAGCGTGGAACAGCTTGTGGAATTGTTTGGCTCATACAAACCCGATATCGTGATGAACCTGGCTTTGCCTTATCAGGACCTCACTATCATGGAGGCTTGTCTGCAGACAGGTTGTAACTATCTGGATACAGCCAACTACGAGCCAAAGGATGAGGCTCACTTTGAATACAGTTGGCAGTGGGCTTATCGCGAGCGCTTCGAGAAAGCAGGTCTTTGTGCCATTTTGGGTTGCGGATTCGACCCAGGTGTAACCAGCGTGTTTACCGCTTATGCTGCTAAGCATTATTTTGATGAGATTCACTATCTTGATATTGTCGATTGCAATGCAGGAAACCATCATAAGGCATTCGCTACCAACTTCAATCCCGAAATCAATATCCGTGAAATCACTCAGAAGGGACTTTACTACGAGAATGGCAAGTATATTGAGACTGAACCTATGGAGATTCATCAGCCATTGACCTATCCCAATATCGGTCCACGCGAGAGCTATCTTTTGCATCACGAGGAGATTGAAAGTCTTGTAATCAACTTCCCGACCATAAAACGTGCCCGTTTCTGGATGACCTTCGGTCAGCAGTATCTGACCTATCTGGATGTGATTCAGAATATAGGCATGAGTCGCATTGACGAGGTGGAGTACAAGGCACCAAAGGCAGACGGCACCGGCGAAGAGGTTGTAAAGATTGTTCCTTTGCAGTTCCTCAAGGCTGTGCTTCCCAACCCACAGGATTTGGGCGAGAACTACGAGGGTGAGACATCTATCGGTTGCCGCATCCGTGGTATCAAGGATGGCGAGGAGCATACATACTATGTATATAACAACTG
>JAGBSZ010000037.1 GCA_017631585.1 Bacteroidaceae bacterium | reverse complement strand
CTTTTACTTTCTCGATGATTGCCTCTAATGGGTCGATTTCCTCTTTGCTTGTTGGCTTCATACCCAAAACAACGTCACCGTACATCTGTACGAAACGGCGGTAAGAGTCCCAAGCGAACTTCTCGTTACCGGTCTTCTTTGCAAGACCCTCTACAACGATGTCATTAAGACCGAGGTTGAGGATTGTATCCATCATACCTGGCATTGAAGCACGTGCACCTGAACGAACAGATACCAACAATGGGTTGGTTGGGTCACCGAATGTAGAGTTCATCAAATTCTCGATGTTCTTTACTGCGGCTTGAACTTCTTCCTTGAGAAGCTCGATTACCTTCTCTCTGCCAAGGCTGTAGTATTCGCCACAAACCTCAGTTGTAATGGTGAAACCCGGAGGAACTGGAATACCGATAAGGTTCATCTCGGCAAGGTTGGCACCTTTACCTCCCAACAAGTTTCTCATTGACGCATTACCTTCAGCAAGACCGTTACCAAAGGTATAGACTCTTTTGTCTGCCATAAATTTTTTGAGTTTATTGTTTGTTGATAAATAAAAAATGTTTTTAACTTTCACACTGTGGATGCCTCTTTTACAGGAGGTCTCCAACTAATTTGCAAATATAAGAAAAATGTTTGTATCGCGAAATTTATAAAAGGAAATATCTTATAATAGATTAAAAAATTTAAGTTCGCATGTTAAAAGTGCGTTTTATCGGGATTTTTGATGTATCTTTGTGTGAATTTTTGCAAATTGCAATACTTTGCACCGGGGTTTCCGGTGTTTTGATGTGGATTGAAAGTTTATAGATATAATGGCAAGAAAGAAAAAAGAGTTGCCGCTCCTTGAGCGGGTGAAAATTACCGGTGTTGCTGCCGAAGGAAAGGCGTTGGCGCGTGTCAATGACCTTGTTGTGTTTGCTCCTTATGTGGTGCCGGGCGATGTCGTTGATTTACAGGTGAGACGCAAAAAACATAGCTATGCCGAGGCTGAAGCTGTGAAAATTCATGAATACTCAACAGAAAGGGCTGAGCCTTTCTGTAAACATTATGGCGTGTGCGGTGGTTGCAAATGGCAGTGTCTTGCATACGAGCATCAGATAAAGTATAAACAGCAACAGGTTGTGGATGCTCTTACCCGCATAGGTAAGGTGGAGTTGCCCGAGGTTTCTCCTATACTCGGCTCTGAACAGACTTGTGAGTATCGCAATAAATTGGAGTTTACTTTCAGTAACAAGCGTTGGCTTACATGGGAAGAGGTTGAAGCAGGTACAAAATATGAAAATATGAATGCTTTGGGCTTTCACATTCCCGGTGCATTCGACAAGGTGCTGGATATCGATGAGTGTTATCTGATGCAGGGATTGAACAACCGTCTGCGTAACGGTATCCGTGAATTTGCCCAAAAAGAGAATATTCCGTTCTACGATTTGCGTTCCCACTCGGGTGTGCTCAGAAGCATGATGATACGTACTTCTACAACAGGTGAGGTTATGCTTCTTCTTCAAGCACGTGTTGAATGTGAGAATGATAAAGCTATGTTGGAAAAAACTTTACAATTCGTGGCTGATGAGTTCCCTGAGGTGACATCTCTTTTATATGTTGTGAACAATAAATGCAACGATACTTTCGGCGACCTTGATGTGGTTACATTCAAGGGTACTGATGTCATATATGAGGAGATGGAGGGGTTGCGTTTTAAGGTTGGTCCAAAATCTTTCTACCAGACAAACAGTCGTCAGTCATATAATTTGTACAAGGTTGCGCGTGACTTCGCCGGTCTTACCGGTGATGAGGTGGTGTATGACCTTTACACCGGTACCGGTACAATTGCCAACTTTGTTGCGTCAAAGGCTAAGAAAGTTGTGGGTATAGAATATGTCGAGGATGCGATAATCGATGCCCGTGTGAATGCGGAACTGAATGGTTTTGATAACCTTACATTCTTTGCCGGTGACATGAAGGATATTCTTACACGCGACTTTATCAATGAGCACGGATGTCCCGATGTTATTATCACAGACCCTCCTCGCGCGGGAATGCATGAAGATGTTGTGGATACAATCCTTTTTGCCGCTCCCCGTCGTATAGTATATGTAAGCTGTAATCCAGCTACGCAAGCGCGCGACTTGCAGTTGCTCGATTGTGATTATAAAGTGGTGGCAGTGCAACCTGTGGATATGTTCCCTCACACCCATCATGTTGAGAATGTTGTGTTACTTGAACGAAGAAATAATAAATAATTGTATATAAACGCTATGCGTGGTAATTTGAAAACACTGTTGACTTTTAATGTTGTTGAAGAGACAAATCTTATAAATTTTATTATGGTGAAAATGCACGGTATAAGCCGTAACCGTGCAAAGGCGTTGATTACGAATAGAGTGGTGTCTGTGGATAATACTATAACCACTCATCCTTTGACTGAATTGCATCCTGGTTCAGTGGTGCAGCTCGACCGTTCTAAAAACAAACGTGCGTTCCACAGCAAGGATTTGGATATTGTATATGAGGACCCATATCTGTTTGTTATAGACAAGCATCCGGGAGTGTTGTCGATGAGTAATAATACCCGTCAGCTCACAGCACAGGCTGTTCTTAACCGTTATCTTGAAAAAGGAGGTGGACGCAATACATCGCACATTGTTCATCGTCTTGACCGTGATACATCGGGTCTGATGGTATATGCAAAGGATGTGCAGACCCAGCAAACACTTGTTGATGGCTGGCAGGAACTTGTAACCGATCGCAGATATATAGCTCTTGTAGAAGGTAAACTCGAAAAGGAACAAGGTTGTATCCGTTCATGGCTTACGGAAGATAAACGATTTGTAACTCATTCAAGTCCAGTGGATAATGGTGGTAAATATGCAGTGACACATTATAATGTATTAACTTCATCTAATGGCTATTCGCTTGTGGAATGTGTGCTTGAAACAGGTCGCAAGAATCAGATTCGTGTTCATATGGCAGATCTTGGTCATCCTGTTGTAGGTGATTCAAAATATGGAAGCAAGGAAGATCCTATGAGACGTCTTGGTCTGCATGCATATATGCTCTGTTTTACACATCCTGTTACCGGAAAACGTATGCGATTTGAGACACCTGTTCCTGCATGTTTTGAGAAATGTTTGAATGAAAAGTGACGCGCATTGAATAAGTATTTGATCTGAAATCATAAGTTAGTAAAAATATATTACATTGTTGGGCGTCTGCATAAAAAATAACAAGTATGAAAGCGATGATTTTTGCGGCAGGATTGGGTACACGCCTTAAGCCACTGACCGATACTCTTCCCAAAGCACTTGTGCCTGTATGTGGCAAACCTCTTATTGAACATGTAGCGCGAAAATTACAGGCTGCAGGTATTGACGATGTGGTTGTTAATATTCACTATTTCGCTGATAAGGTAGAGGAGTGGGTTGCGGAAAAAGAGTGGATAATAACAGATGATAAAAAAGTGCTTGAGGAAGGCAATATGCGTTTCTCGATAAGCGATGAGCGTGCCTTGCTATTGGAAACAGGCGGAGCTGTGTTGCATGCAAAACAATATCTTGAAGGTTGCGGTCGTTTTCTTATACACAATGTGGATATTCTTTCGAATTGCGAT
>JAGBSZ010000036.1 GCA_017631585.1 Bacteroidaceae bacterium | reverse complement strand
GGGGTGGCACTATCAGCATATGCAATACCAGCAGACGCTGAAAAAGTATGGAATTACACAGAGCATGTCACGCAAAGGGAACTGCTTGGATAATGCTGTGATGGAAAACTTTTTTGGCATTATGAAATCTGAATTGCTATATTTGAAGAAGTTTAATGATATGGATCACTTCAAACAAGAACTGAAGAATTATATACACTACTACAATAATAATAGAATAAAACTGAGATTAAAAGGAAAGAGTCCGGTGCAATACCGAACTCTTTACCAATAAACTTTTTATTAATCAGTCCAACTTTTTGGGGTCAGATCATTTCTTCATCGCTCTTTTTGTATCTGCCTCCATAATCTTATAACAGACCTGAGCCATTCAAACAGAAGCAAGGGAAACACTATCACTACAAGAGAATTATATTCCCATGCCTCGGCAAAGCGGAGATAGAGAACCGAAAATATTGCACGGGTGATGCCACATCCCCAGCACTCCACTCCAAAAATCCTTGTATATATGCAGATTGTTTCACCGTTGTTGATACCGTCTGCAGGTATCATATATAACACTACGGGAACTATCAGCAAAAGCAACAACTTAATGCATTGCAATACGGTTGCCTTCTGCATCGGTAAAGCTGCCAACCAATATCAAAATAAAGTCTATCAATGCCCAGATTCCGCAACCGCCGCAAGTAAGCAACATAGCCACACCTGTACCGGTCTTGCCTACATAGAAACGATGAACACCAAAGCCACCAAGGAAGAAACAGAGCAACAGCACTATAAGCCACTCCTTGTTCTCGCTTTTTTTCGGGTTGTTGACAGCACAACCGCATTTTACGCAAACGACAGCATTGTCGTTAATCTCTGCGCCACAATTCTGACAAAACATAATAGTAGTATCTTTTTTAAATTTCTTTTATTTCACTTTCAAACTTGCCTTGACAAGATAAACAATCAGCAATGCATAAACAAGCAACGATGCCACTTCGCTCAACGGATTGGCAAGCCATGTCTCGTTAACGACATTGATACCACCGAAACGCATTGCGGCACTTACCACACCCATTAGCGCACCGCCGGCAATGAATCCCGAAGCAAGCAATGTACACTTCTCGCCACGCTGTGCATTCAATTCGCTATCCTTGCTGCGAGATGTTACATACCAATTTATTGCACCGCCTACAAGCAAAGGAAGGTTCAGTTCAAGAGGGATGAACATACCAAGCGCAAAAGGCAATGCAGGCACTTTGAGGAATGTAAGCACCAATGCGAGCAATGCACCTATGCCGTAGAGCAACCAAGGAGCACCTACGCCATTCATCAGAGGGTCAATCACTGCAGCCATGGCATTTGCCTGCGGAGCTGCAAGGTCACCGCTTGTAAAGCCGTAGGTTTTGTTCAAAATCATGATTACACCCGAAACGGTAGCCGCAGAAACAAGTGTTCCCAAGAATTTCCAGGTCTGTTGCTTTGCAGGAGTACTGCCAAGCCAATAACCAATTTTGAGGTCGGTAATGAAACCACCTGCCATTGAAAGTGCTGTACACACCACACCACCCATAATGAGTGCGGCAACCATACCTGATGAACCTTTAAGACCTACAGCAACCATCACCACTGACGCAAGGATAAGTGTCATAAGCGTCATTCCCGAAACAGGATTAGAGCCGACGATTGCAATGGCGTTTGCCGCAACAGTTGTAAAGAGGAATGATATTACTGCAACGAGCAACACTGCAACGAGACTATGCATCCAGTTACCTTCCATAACATCGAACACAAAGAATGCAAGCACCATGAGCAATGTGAATACAGAGCCGAAGATTACCACTTTCATTGAAAGGTCCTTCTCGGTGCGTTTTACGGCAACAGTCTCCTTTTTGCCACCGAACTCGCGTGAAGCAAGCCCTACTGCACTCTTTATTATGCCCCATGACTTGAATATACCTATGATACCTGCCATTGCAATACCACCGATACCGATACTCTTTGCATACTCCTTGAAGATGACTTCAGGCGACATCTGACCGACTGTTTCTGTTATCGCCGGATTCCACATATTCAGCACTGTATCGCCAAAAACAAGATTCATGCCGGGAATAACGAGCAACCACACTGCAAGCGAACCGGCACATATTATAGCGGCATACTTGAGTCCGATGATACAACCCAATCCAAGCACAGCCGCACCTGTATTGATTTTCAATACAAGTTTTGCCTTGTCTGCCACAACTTCGCCCCATCCGAAAAGACGTGTGGTTACATTCTCGTTCCACCAACCGAATGTTGCTACAATAAAGTCATATATACCTCCCACTATTGCCGCAAAAAGCAGTGGTTTTGCCTGACTTCCGCCCTTTTCGCCCGACACAAGAACCTGAGTACTTGCTGTAGCCTCTGGGAAAGGATACTCACCATGTTTCTCCTTTACAAAATACTTGCGGAAAGGAATAAGGAACAGAATACCGAGAATACCGCCAAGCAATGAACTAATGAACATCTGCATGAAATTGACAGTCATTTCGGGGTACTTGCTCTGCAGAATATACAACGCTGGCAAAGTGAATATCGCACCTGCCACAATCACACCCGAGCATGCTCCTATGGATTGTATAATGACATTCTCGCCAAGAGCATTCTTGCGTTTCGCGAGTGTTGACATACCTACAGCAATAATGGCAATAGGTATTGCCGCTTCAAAAACCTGTCCTACCTTGAGACCAAGATATGCTGCGGCAGCCGAAAAAAGTACAGCCATGGCTATACCCCATGACACCGACCAGAAATTAACCTCGGGATACACTTTGTCGGGCGACATTAAAGGGCGATACTCCTCACCTTCGTTCAACGGACGGAAAGCATTTTCGGGAAGCCCAGTGTTGTTTTTATCTTCCTGTTTCATTATAAATTTATTATTTTATGTTTATTAAAATGCAAACTTAATATAAAAAAAGTTGTACACACATTTATATTTGGATTTTTTTGCTCAATAAGCGGTTTTGCAATAAATTCGCACCAGCAAAGCAAAGGATATGTCAAATAACTATTTCAAATTCAAACAATTCACCATAGTGCAGGACGGATGCGCCATGAAGGTGGGGACTGACGGCTGCCTGCTCGGAGGATGGTTCGACTGTTCCAAAAGCAAGAATATCATTGACATAGGTTGTGGCAGCGGACTCATTGCAATTATGGCGGCACAACGATGCGATGCACTGGTAACAGGAATAGAAATAGACAGTAACGCGGCAATCCAGGCAGAGGAAAATGTAAAGAATTCTCCATGGAGCGAACGTATAGAAATTGTCAACTGTGACTTTTTGGAATACAACACAAGCAAAAGATTCGATACTGTTGTATGCAACCCGCCATATTTTGTAAACAGCCTGAAATGCGACAGGTCGCAACGTACTCTTGCACGTCACAGCGACAGCCTAAATTGCAAGGAGTTCTTTGCAAAATGCGCAGAAATATCAACCGACACAGCTACGATAAACATAATAATCCCGAGCGACATTGCCGAAGAATGGCTCTCTGCAGCAAAGGAAAACGGCTTTAATGCAAGCCGTATCACTCATATAAAAACCACTCCGAAAAAAGCTCCGAAAAGAGTGTTGATGGAGTTTTCGCGTAGCGAAACTGCAACAAATGAAAAGACAATAATCTTTGAAGACGGACGCGGAGAATACAGCGAAGATGTAAAGAATATTTTGCGCGACTTCTATCTAAAAATAGTTTAAATCTTTCTTTTACCTCTCAAATTATATTTTTCCATAAGAGGCTTTGTTACATAGTGGCTGAACACTGCCGCAAAAACGACACCGATGGTATTGAAGATAAAATCAGCCAACTCTCCTCCACGGTAATTTGTGAGATATGATTGTCCGAACTCCATTATAGCACTAAAAACAGCCGGTGCCACAAATATCCACATGAATATTTTTTTCAGATTTACATTTGAATGGGTTAGGAAATACTCAAACCATAAAACAGAACAGAACCCGCCATACATAACAAAATGAATCATTTTGTCAAGATGTTTTACTGTATTAAAAGAAATAGTCGGAGGCTTGAAGAATGAGAGATATACTATCACAAGCAGAACAACAAGCGACAGCGGATACTTCAATAAAATTTTATATGCCTGCTTAAACATCACGAAAAAGTCATTAACAGAGAATATTTCTATCATAAAATTATTCTCTCAAAGGAAGTTTCAGTTTCGGCAAAGGAATAACGGGTGCCGGGAGTGTTCCAATCACATCAAAAAACTGTTTGTATAGCGGCAATGGTTTACAAGTGCCGTCCCAGCCGGGAGCCGCAAGTACTTTCAAACCATCGGAAACTGCTTCTATCTTCAATTCAGCATCCATCATTGCAGGTTCGCCGTCATAATGCACCGGTCCGGCATTCTTGCGTTTTATTGTGATTTGACGTGCAGTAACGGTTGTGGTGCGACTATTCTTATCGAGTGCATTTGAAAACAACTGTGTTACCACAAATGGAACTTCAACCGCAGTGAAAGGTTCCAATATGGAAACGCTCAACAATCCGTCACGCATCGAGGCAAAAGGCGTTATATATGCATTGTTGCCATATTGCGAAGCATTACCACAGGCTATCAAAAAGGCTTTGTATCTTTTCTTTACCGAATCAAGAACAACCTCATACACTTCGGGTTTATACTTCACCCAATCGATAAGCGTTTTTTGTATGTAGGTTGCCAAGCCTCTGCTTCCACTTTTGGCAAAATCACTGCTGACGAGCGCATCAAAGCCGACTCCGCAAGCACAGAAGAACGGCTTACCGTTCAATCTGCCATAATCGATGGTTACCGGCTCTGCCCTATTGATAAAATCTATCGCTTTTCCGGCATCCATAGGAATACCAAGATGTCTTGCGAAACCATTTCCTGAGCCACACGGAACTACACCAAGAGCTGTATCTGTGTGTACGAGAACACCGGCTACCTCGTTTATGGTTCCGTCACCGCCCACTGCAACAACCACATCATATCCATTCTTGACAGCAGATGCGGCAATTTCAGAAGCATGACCGGCATAGGCAGTGAATTCAACAGACAAATCATACCTGTTGCGGTCGATATGTTTATCGACCACACTCGGAATATTCTTCTTACTCTGAATACCCGACTTGGGATTGATTATGAACAATATCTTCTTTTTGTCTGTCACCGTTTTGATATCGTTAGAAAAATCTTTGCAAAGGTAACCACATTTAAGGAAAAGAAAAAATCGAGCAATGTAAAAAAGATTAACAGGGAGAGATTAAGCAGGCGAAATTCTTAATATTAAATAATAATTATATTAATTAAAGGGAAAATTTCCGCATATCGCCAAAAATGAGTATCTTTGAACCTTAATTCGAAGACAAACTGCAAAAACAACAAAAACACTCGCCATTGCGAGTAAAAACTGAGTATTAAAATTGAACAATAACAAATAAACGAGGATATATATGGAGGATGAGAATTTCAACGAAAACGGCTTTTCACTGATTACCGATTTTCAGGAAAACAGTGAACAGGACCTGCGTTATACAACCATCAATGAAGAGTTACCGATATTACCTTTGCGCAACATGGTGCTTTTCCCAGGCACAGTTCTTCCGGTTGCGGTTGGAAGAGAATCTTCACTGAGACTTATAAGAGAATTGGAGAAGAAAAAAGGCTGCATGGGAGTTTTCTGCCAGAAAGACCCGAGCATAGAAAAGCCATTATTCAACGAACTTCATACAATGGGTACCGTCGCAAAAATCATACGCATATTTGACCTGCCCGATAAAACAACAACCGTTATTCTTCAAGGATTCCAAAGAATAAGACTTACAGACATCAAACGAATCACACCGTACCACATAGGAACAGTGGAGGATGCATTGGAAATCGACTATCCTATGGACGAGGAGTACAAAGGGTTGATAAGCAGCTGTAAATCGGCTGCAAAGGCTCTGTTCAAACGTTACGATGCACAGGCTGAAGCGGCATTTGCATTGAGCAATATCGACGACAATGCCACAATGGTGAATTTCCTGTGTGCCAACATCAAGATTCCACACGACGAAAAGTTGGCTTTGCTCAACGATACTTCAATCAAGGAGAGAGCATTCCACCTGATGACAATCCTTGACCGCGAACTGCAATTGGAG
The DNA here is from genome assembly GCA_017631585.1 of Bacteroidaceae bacterium. Classification (GTDB taxonomy): domain Bacteria; phylum Bacteroidota; class Bacteroidia; order Bacteroidales; family Bacteroidaceae; genus HGM04593. The sequence continues at coordinate 3,166 of JAGBSZ010000036.1, read as the reverse complement.
GCTCTGAATGAAAAGATACGCAAAAAGACACATCATGACCTCGACCAGCAGCAACGCGAATACTATCTGCAACAGAAAATCAAGAATATACAGGAAGAACTTGGCGGAAACGTACAGGACCAGGATGCAAAGGAACTTCGCGACAAGGCTGATTTGAAAAAGTGGTCAGCCGAAACAGATGAGATATTCAACCGCGAGCTTGGCAAGTTGAGCCGTATCAATCCACAGTCGCCCGACTATCATGTGCAGCTCAACTATCTGCAAATGTTCGTAAGCCTGCCATGGGGCGAATGCACCAAAGACAACCTTGACATGGAAAATGCCCGCAAGGTTCTCGACCGCGACCACTATGGTCTTGAGAAGGTAAAGGAGAGAATCCTTGAACATCTTGCAGTGATAAAGATGCGCGGAGATTTGAAATCTCCTATCATCTGCCTTTATGGCCCTCCGGGGGTGGGAAAAACATCACTCGGAAAGTCAATTGCCGATGCACTGAAACGCAAATATGTGCGCATGTCCCTTGGTGGCATACACGATGAATCGGAAATCAGAGGACACCGCAGAACATACATCGGCGCAATGACAGGACGAATACTGAAAAACCTTGTAAAGGCAGGTACAGACAACCCTGTATTCATTCTTGACGAGATAGACAAAGTGGGACAAGCATCAACACACGGCGACCCGTCGTCGGCACTGCTCGAGGTACTCGACCCAGAACAGAACAACAGTTTCCACGACAATTTCCTTGACGTGGATTACGACCTTTCAAAGGTAATGTTCATTGCAACAGCCAACAACCTTGCAAACATTCCTGCTCCACTGCTCGACCGCATGGAGTTGATTGAGGTGAGCGGATATCTTACCGAAGAGAAGATTGAGATTGCCAAACGTCATCTTGTACCAAAGGAGAAGAAAGCCAACGGCATAGGAAACGAGAAGATTACAATAAACAAAGCGGCTATCGAGACAATCATCGAGAATTATACCCGCGAATCGGGAGTGAGAACACTCGAAAAGAAGATTGGTAAGGTATTCCGTCGTCTTGCATGCAGGATTGCCACAAACGGCAGCCTTGACATGACAACCGTTAAGCCTAATGATCTTACCGAGCTTTTGGGTGTAAAGGAGTTCTCACGCGACAAATATCAGGGCAACGACTATGCAGGCGTAGTAACCGGCTTGGCATGGACTGCAGTAGGTGGAGAGATACTCTTTATAGAAACAAGTTTGAGCCGTGGCAAGGGCGAGAAACTCACATTGACAGGAAACCTTGGTGATGTAATGAAGGAGTCGGCAATGCTTGCGCTCGAATATATCAAGTCACACGCCAACGAACTTGACATTCCATACGAGATTTTTGACAAATGGAACATACATCTGCATGTACCCGAGGGTGCAATACCAAAGGATGGTCCTTCTGCAGGCATAACAATGGCGACAGCACTTGCATCGGCACTTACACAGCGTAAGGTTAAGGAGAATATCGCAATGACAGGCGAGATAACACTCCGTGGAAAAGTACTGCCCGTGGGAGGCATAAAGGAGAAGATTCTCGCTGCAAAACGTGCAGGAATAAACGAGATTATCATCTGCCACGAAAACAGACGCAACATCGAAGCAATCCCCGAAATGTACATCAAGGGACTTACATTCCACTATGTAAAGGACATCAAGGAGGTTATCGACATTGCATTGCTGAAAGAGAAAGTAAAGAACCCGATTAATTTAACAGCATAAACTGTGGAATTCAAATTATTACATACCGACAGCGGAAGTAAGGCACGCGCCGGAGTGCTCACTACCGACCATGGCGAAATACAGACACCGATATTCATGCCTGTGGGAACTGTAGGCTCTGTAAAGGGCGTACAGATACCTCACCTGAAAGAGGATATCAAGGCGCAGATAATACTCGGCAACACCTATCATCTTTACCTGCGTCCAGGACTCGATGTCCTTGAGGGTGCAGGCGGACTGCATAAGTTCAACATGTGGGATAAACCGATACTCACCGACAGTGGAGGTTTTCAGGTTTTCTCATTGAAGGATATAAGAAAGATGAACGAAGAGGGAGTGGAATTCCGCTCACACATAGACGGCTCAAAGCACTTTTTCTCACCCGAAAGAGTGATGGATATTGAGCGTAGCATAGGTGCGGACATAATCATGGCATTCGATGAGTGTACTCCCGGAACAGCCGACTACGATTACGCAAAGAAATCGATGGAACGCACACACCGTTGGCTCGACAGATGTATCAACCGCCTAGCAGAGACAGAACCGAAATATGGTTATGAGCAGCAACTCTTCCCTATTGTTCAGGGTTGCGTATATCCCGACCTTCGCCGTCGCTCGGCAGAATACATTGCATCGAAAGGCGCGGCAGGAAACGCCATTGGCGGACTTGCCGTTGGAGAGCCCGCAGAGAAGATGTACGAGATGATTGAGGTGGTAAATGAAATCCTTCCAACAGACAAGCCACGCTATCTGATGGGTGTGGGAACACCGGCAAATATACTCGAAGCCATAGAACGCGGAGTGGATATGTTCGACTGTGTGATGCCTACACGCAACGGACGCAATGCCATGCTGTTCACCAAACATGGTATAATGAACATGCGTAACGAGAAGTGGAAATACGACTACTCCCCCATCGAAGAAGACGGAGCGTCGTTTGTCGATACACTTTACAGCAAGGCATATCTGCGTCACCTGTTCGTTGCACAGGAACTGCTTGCATTGGAGATTGCATCGATACATAACCTTGCATTCTATGTATGGCTCACACAAGAGGCACGCAAGCACATACTCATGGACGATTATGCAAGCTGGAAGCGTAACATGTTGCAAGAAGTTACACGCAGACTATAAACAACTAAACCCACAACAAAACACGAAAAACTGTTGCTATGAAGTGGCTTGACTATTTTAAGTTAAAACGCATTGACTGGTACATAATAAAGAAATTTCTGGGAACCTATTTCTTTTCCCTCGCTCTTATCATTGTCATTATCATTGTTTTCGACTACAATGAGAAGATTGATAAGTTCGTGAATTCAAACGCAACCACCCACGAGATTATCTTTGACTATTTCGTAAACATTGCTCCGTACTATGCAAATACATTCAGTGCATTGTTTGTATTCATATCGGTAATATATTT
>JAGBSZ010000035.1 GCA_017631585.1 Bacteroidaceae bacterium | reverse complement strand
GCGTGTAAATATCTTTGGACGTGCGCCACCGGGAGAGCCTCCGCGTTGCTGAAACTCCTCTATGCCTTCTCCGGCATAATCATCGCTGTCAAGTATCCGTTCTGCCTCCAAAGCCAATTTCTCAAAATCGGCATACTCTTGTTCTGTGACTACGCTCTTGTCCGGTCTGAACTCCAATGCACCACGACCGGTAGAACCAACCAATGCAAGGCGGTCAAGTATTGTGAGTGTGCGAGGATTTATCCCTTGTAGTTGCAAGTATCTGTCAAGAATAAGTTGCCCCCAACCATCAGGAAGGGAATCATCAAAAACTCCAAACCCACCATCAAAAGGTCTTGGGCGGGCAACGAATACACCACTGCGAAGCGGCAACTCAAATGGAGAAATTGAAAAGCCCGATGTCAGCCATCCGGATGAATACTCGAATGCACATAACCCCTCTTTGGTAAGAGCCAACCTGCCAACCAAAGAATTGTTATAGATAACCTCAATCTGTTTTATACTATTCATTTTTCTTGCCTCTTTTGCGATTTACTTTCTGTTCATCCAACACATCATCAAGTGTACGATATTGTTTCTGTGCAAATAGTACATCAAAATCGGTCATGGCATTCAGAGCAAAAGCGATTTGAAGTAAACCTCGTAATGAAATTTCGCCGGTCTGCTCAAAACGTCGGTAGGTGGCGAACTTGATACCGGCACGATTGGACAACCCCTCTTGTGTCAGATTGAGTTCCAACCGACGAGTTTTAACCCTTGATGCTATCTGTATGGATTTTTCGTTTGGATTTTCTACATTAAGCAATAATATATTATTCATAAACAGCAATACATTTAATTAACAAATAATATTTTATTCGTTTCAAATATACTAATTTTATTTCAGACAAAGCAAGAAAAATGCATTTTTTTTCAGTGATAATATAGAATGACACAAACCGCGTTTTTCAGGCAGACACATGTGTCTGCCTGAAAAACTGCTTTCGTTCTCGCCACTCTGGTTGTAAAAATGAACAAAAAGTAATTTAATTCGCATAATTGCTCTTTTTTCAGTATCTTCGCAAATTGTTGCGGAATGTGCCGCAACAATCCTGAATATGATAGATTACGAATATGAATTGAACCCGGCGCAACTCGATGCGGTGCGCTACTGTGACGGTCCTTCACTTGTTATTGCAGGTGCAGGCTCCGGAAAGACACGTGTACTCACATACAAGATTGCCTATCTGCTCGAAAATGGCTATGAGCCATGGTCAATCCTTGCCCTTACATTTACCAACAAGGCGGCAGGGGAGATGAAGGAGCGTATTGCTGCAAAGGTGGGTGAACGGGCAGCGTCTATGTTGTGGATGGGTACGTTCCACTCTGTCTTTTCAAAGATTTTGCGTCGTGAGGCGCATCTGCTTGGCTTTACTCCGCAGTTTACAATATATGACCAGAGCGATTCGCGCAGTCTGGTTAAGAGCATCATCAAGGAGATGGGGCTTGATGAAAAGATTTACAAGCCCAATGTTGTTGCCGAACGTATCTCGGGCGCAAAGAGTGCGCTTGTGTCGCCACGCGACTATGAGAACGACGGCGGATTGCGCGGTGACGATGTGCGTGCGCGTATCCCATCGACATACGAAATATACAAGCGTTATGATGAGCGTTGCCGTTTGGCAAATGCCATGGATTTTGATGATTTGCTTGTAAACACCTACCGTCTCTTTAAAGAGCATCCCGAGGTGCTTGAGCAGTATGTGTCGCGTTTCAGGTATGTTCTTGTGGATGAGTTCCAGGATACCAACTATGTACAGGGCTGTATTGTATGGCAGTTGACAGAGGCGCGCCGTGCAATCTGTGTGGTGGGTGATGATGCGCAGAGCATCTATTCGTTCCGTGGAGCTAATATCGGCAATATTCTTGGCTTTACAGAGCGTTATCAAGGGGCAAGGATATTCAAGCTTGAACAGAACTACCGTTCAACAAAGATGATTGTCAATGCGGCGAACAGTCTCATTGAGCGTAACAGTGAACAGATAAAGAAAACTGTATATTCTGAGCGTGGCGATGGCGAGCCGTTGTCGCTCTATTCGGCATATTCCGACTTTGAAGAGGGTGAGATTGTTGCCAATAAAATCTCAGAGCTTCGTCGTCGCGAGGGGCTTGCTTTCAGTGATTTTGCCATTCTGTACCGCACCAATGCGCAGTCGCGTATCTTTGAGGAGGCGTTCCGCAAACGTGCTTTCCCTTACCGCATATTCGGTGGCTTGTCGTTCTATCAGCGCAAGGAGATAAAGGATGTAATTGCCTATTTCCGCCTTATATGCAACAAGGATGACGAGGAGGCATTCAAGAGGGTGATAAACTATCCTGCGCGTGGAATCGGTGACAAAACCATACAAAAAGTGAAGGAGTATGCCATGGAGAACGGCATGAGCCTGTGGGATGCCATTGCCAATCCTTTTGCTTCGTCTCTTGATATCTCAAAAGGTACAATGACAAAGCTGCAGGGCTTTGTGGGGTTAATCGACAGTTTTGCACTTATGGCTGCCGAAAAGAATGCACTCGAGGTGGCAAGAGCTGTGTTGCAGAAGAGCGGTATCAGTGCCGAACTTGCACGTGACAACACCGTCGAGGGCAAGGCAAGGCAGGAGAATATCGAGGAGCTTATAAACGGTATTGCCGATTTTGTGGATATACGTGTGCAGGAGGGTAATCCTAATGCCGGGCTTGTGGATTTTCTGTCGGAAGTGTCGCTTATGTCCGACCTTGATTCGGATAATGAGGAGAATCCCGACCGCATAGCTCTGATGACCATACACTCTGCCAAAGGACTGGAGTTTCCAACGGTGTTTATAGTAGGGCTCGAAGAGGAACTTTTCCCTAACCAATGTGCGCAGTCGTCAATGAGAGAGATGGAGGAAGAACGCCGTCTGTTCTATGTAGCAATAACACGTGCCAAGGACCATTGTGTGTTGTCGTTTGCCAAGAGCCGTTACCGTTACGGACAGTTCGGGTTCTGCGAGCCGAGCCGTTTCATCAAAGAGATAAATCCCCGTTACATTGCCATGCAGGGTGGTGTACAGGCGCAACGTCAGCAACAGCAGAGCAGTTCATTCCGTTCGGGCGGTATGTTCGGACGCACAAACAGCGGATACTCGCAACGCTCATCGTCGTTTGCCACAGAGCAACGCACAGTACAAAACGTGGAGCAGACACCGGCGAAGCGTGTCATCCATGCATCGACATTCATGGAAAAACCTGCCAATCTGCGCAGGGTAAGCGATGTGCAACGCGATTTCTATGCTCCCAAGAGCAACCATGCGGCATTGAGCGTGGGAATGATTGTACAACACGACCGCTTTGGCGTTGGTGAGGTGCAGGCTACCGAGGGCGTTGGCGAAAATGCCAAGGCTACAATACGTTTCCAGAATGCCGGAGTAAAGACTTTATTGCTTAAATTTGCAAAATTAAAAACCATAGGATAATGGATAAAGATATGATAAACAAAGTACCATCACCTTGCTATGTGATGGAAGAGACGCTTCTGCGCAAGAATCTTGAACTTATAAGCGGTGTTGCGCGCGAGGCTGGAGTTGAGATTATTCTTGCTTTCAAAGCTTTTGCCTTGTGGAAGAGTTTTCCAATCTTCCGCGAATATATAAAGTCGGTTACAGCAAGTTCTATCCACGAGGCACGCCTGGCTTTTGAGGAGTTCGGCAGCCGTGCGCATGCATTCTCTCCGGCATATACCGATGAGGAGTTCGGTGAGATGATGCGTTGTTGCAGTCACATATCATTCAATTCTCTGTCGCAGTATGAGCGTTTTTACGAGCGCACACTGTCTGCCGGGCATGAGATTTCATGCGGTATCCGCATCAATCCCGAATATTCCGAGATTGAAACCGAACTGTACAATCCTTGCGCTCCCGGCAGCCGCTTTGGTGTTACAGCCGACCTTTTGCCCGAGGAACTGCCAGCCGGCATAGAGGGCTTCCATTGTCATTGCCACTGCGAATCGAGTTCGTATGCTCTTGAAAACACACTTGTACACATTGAAGAGAAATTTGGCAAGTGGCTTCATAAGATTAAATGGCTCAATCTTGGTGGCGGTCACCTTATGACACGTGCCGATTATGATGTGGAGCATCTTATCGGTTTGCTCAAAGGCTTGCGCAGCCGTTATCCCAACCTTGAAATAATCCTTGAACCGGGTTCTGCCTTTGCATGGCGCACAGGCTCGCTCGTGTCTGAGGTGGTGGATATTGTGGAGAGCCGTGGCATACGCACTGCCATACTCAATGTGAGCTTTACATGCCACATGCCCGACTGTCTTGAGATGCCTTATCAGCCGGCAGTGGTAGGTGCTGAGACTCTCGAGCCCGATGCTGTAAAAGGCGCGCCATTCAGCGAGAATATCTACCGTCTGGGCGGTAACAGTTGCCTGAGCGGCGACTACATGGGCAGCTGGAAGTTCAAAGAGCCTTTGAAGATTGGCGACAAGATTGTATTTGAGGATATGATACACTATACAACTGTCAAGACAAATATGTTCAACGGTATATCGCATCCGAGCATTGCTCTGTTGCATGCCAATGGCGAACTTGAGGTTTATAAGGTGTATAAGTATGAGGATTATAGAGACCGTATGTGTTAAAAATATACCAAAAGGCGAATTGCTGCGTTACGCTTGTTGCATAAAATCTCATTTACCTTTAGTAAACTGCGGCTTTTAGATGCTTCGACATTGACTTTAGCCCCTTCGGGCGTCGACCGTTGGTTCGCTCAGCATGACATTTGAACGTTGGGT
>JAGBSZ010000034.1 GCA_017631585.1 Bacteroidaceae bacterium | reverse complement strand
GCTGCCAACATGATTGCCGCTGTTTTCTGTGCAATAGCATCGATTTCATCTCCGCTTAATTTGCCCATACAGCCATCGCCTGCTGACTTCTTGTCCTTGTCCTTGTCTTTGTCTTCGTCGCCGGCCTCTTTAACGGTTACATCTTTCTTGTCTCCGTCTTTCTTGACCTCGATGTCCTTGGTCTCCTTGCCGTCTTTTTTAACTTCAACGTTCTTATCGTTTCCGTCTTTCTTGACAACAACCTCTTTTTCATCTCCAGCCATATGTTCATTGTAATAGTTCTTTACAATTTCCACGGCCTTAGCGATTACTTCAGGTTTCTCGTCACCTGCCATTGCTAATTCATCGAGGAATCCTTTGAATTCATCGTTTGAATCACCAACAATGGCACGGATCTTTTCTACCTGAGTCTTTGGGTTTGCACCTGCTGCGATAGAATCGAGATATACAGGCACGAGAACACGGCCTTCATCTCCTGCTACCTTTTTCGATGCAGAACCAAAAATCTTAGCAAAAAGCATATGCTTGCCTCCATTTTGATTTTGGTATATGAATCTCTCCAACGGAGATAATTCGTCAAGAGAGTCCATAACCATACATTGTGGTCCGCCTCTCGCGACCTTACATATTAAAAGGTGATTAACATCATTGAAACCAACTAATTCAGCCTGGTATTCAACTCCGTTATGAACACCCTTCTTCCATTTCATAATTGGGTCGTACCCAACACTTAATTGACCGTAGCGCTCGTACGCATCAACACCATCGCCTGCTACGATTGTACCAGTAGTATAGAGATATGTTTCACCATCATCCTTATCGACTTCAGATTCAACGGTATCACCTACCATACCAACAACAAGGTCATGAGCATTGTTGCGGTCTACTTTAACGTGATGTCCGGTAATAATAGGTACTCTTGCAAAGTATGATTTATACTTTTCGAGTACCTCAGGAGGACGATAAACATTTATGAATTCGAGCTTGTCATACTCCTGTGGTACAGGGGCGAGATGGAGCAAGTCAGCCTCACGGCGTGCATAGGTATAGATACCGGAACCACATATACGCAAGTTCTTAACTATCCTGTCACCAATGTTTGTTGACTTAGGAGTGAGGTCTTTAATTGCCATATCACCTACGATTTTCATTAGAGTGTAATATCTCCTGTATCATAACGAGTATACTCGTCAGTACTGATTGTAATAGAAGCAAACTCTGCTGCTACTTCAGCAATGACTGCTTCTGCGAGACCTGTTGATGCAGGAACAAGTGCTTTATCACTTGTAGTAGGTTCAGCAACCTTTGTATATACGATTGCTGTATCCAACTTCCAAGCATACAATGTTGCTCCTGCTGCGGGGATATTCTTAAGTTCAACAGTGACCTTCTTTGTTGCATCATAACCTTCTGCAGGATTAATAACAACAGGCTCTGTATACTGTGATACATCAATTTCAGCATCTGTGTTAGTAGAGACTTTAACATCTCCGCCACTGATTAATTCAGCCATAGTTTTGCCTACAGCTTCTTCAGGGCAGTCATAACCTGTTGATTTCAACAGGTCGCTGACTAACATTGTTTCAGGGATTTGCGCGCTCATAACGGTACCTCTCTTTTGTAATATTATATTATTGAAACACGGTTTCAATCAATGTCATTAAATTAACAGACCGAGTAATAGACCTATGCACAGGCTAGTCAGTCCCAGTAGTATGCTTTGCTTCACCGAGGATGTCTCTTGCTCTTCTAACGAGGTTTTGAGCTCGTTCATTCTGGTCTGCTGCTGTTCGATTAAGCTCTCCTGCTCGTTTATTGTCATCTGTTGCTCCTGCAAGATTGTCTCTAATTCGTCCAGTGTCTGTTCCAGTTCCTGTGCCTGTTCGTCTGTTAGAACGACGTCCGCAGATAAAGCCCACGAGCACAAGAATAATGACAGCAATAATCCAACTAATCGCTTCTTCCACACTACTTTCCTCCTAAAGCATTAACAATGTTAGGTATATTAGCTAACACTGCTCCTGCGATAGCTACTAATATATAGTTGCCTATAGTACGTAACACGCTTTTGGCCTTATCGCCATCAGCCTGTTCCAATTTATCAATCCTTGCATCTACTTTATCAAAGCGTTCAGCGATTTTATCGAACTTCTGATTACCTCTTTGTAATGAAGCTTCGACCTGGTCGAGGCGTGTATCATGCTTCTGTAACAACTGAGGAACACCATCCACGGCCTTCTGTATAGTATCAACCTTTGGTACAATGTCACTGACAATCTTTACCAGTTCAATCAGCTGTTCCTCAACGTTCATATTACATCTCCACCTCGTCGTCGTGTATCGTAACAATGTTCTCCGGTTTAGCAGTAGCCTTCTGTGTTACATTGCTTGTACAATAAGCTACATATAACGAAATAATTGCTGTTGCCGTACCGTTGCTTAATTTATCAAAGATGCCTAATACAATTATTGCAACGAGACACAGCAAAAATGCTATGAACTTCCTACCAATCCTAGGTTTACTTCTTTCTTCTGCCATGTGTAATCCTCTTTATTTTTAATTTTGCTTTAATATCTTATCAAGATTTTTTAATTTTTAATTATTTCGCCTTAGTGAAAGAACCGGTTGTAGTTGCTTTGCCCTTAGTATTACCCTGAGGCTGTCCCATTTCCGTCTTCTGCTTACCTAACTCGAGCTGCATCTTCTGCACCTGTTCGTATGATTCCTTAGCCTTAGCTAACATCTCATCTGTTACTTTAACCGTTGGGAAGAACTGTGAACTCAAATCAATTGCTATATCAGGAGATACGCCTGCGTTAACGAATGAACTAACTGATGCGGCGAATCGTGCTCCTACTTCAGCTAAGTCTTTTTCGGTACTGATGATTGGCTTGCTGAAGGTCATCTTCAGCTCGTGGCGATGCTCCCATTCCTTACTGTCAGTTCCGAACACATGTGCAACTAAAGCTTCTGTACATGGCTGAAGACAACGTTCAAGGAAACGCTGTTTCATTTGTAATGTTTCAGATTGTTTGAGTAATGATTCAGTTGTGTTATCGCTGAAACCTTTGTTAGGCGTATGCCATAATACAGGTTCAGGTAATTCAGCCTGAGATGCAAGGTTCGATTTCATAGCTCCGATGAACTGTTCAAATCCACTATATGTACGGTCAACAACCTCAACATCACCAACCATATTAACAGCTTTAGGGCTTAATGAAGACCATTCAGCCATTTTCTCTTCGTTAATCTGCATGAGCTGTTTTACTTTATCCGGTCCGATTGTTGCATTTAATGCATCTAAAGGCATCTTGTAGAGAACCAAAGACATCTGTTGTGCCATTACTGGGATAGATTGACAAACAATTTCGTAACCGTAGTAGGCACGTAACCATCCGCTCATATCTGATGGTGCCCATCCAATATTATAAAGCGATACCCAATATGGTACTGGCTTAGGCTTAATCATAGCCATTCGCGATGTATGTATTTCTAATGCGCTTTGAGGTATGTATATTGTATCCGGCTTTAAGTAGTCTTTAGCTGTTACGATGTAAGATGGAACAACGACTGTGTTCCAACGGTCTGTATTGACCCATCGCCCTATACATCCCTTATCGAGTTTGAGCTTATCCATCGGGCGACGGTACTGTGAAGGGCCATCGTTCTTGAACACTGGATAAAGAATTGAACCGCCGTAGATATATGCATCTGCAGAGGCGTCGCTAACGTGGTCATTGAAACCAGTTATTTCAGCTGCTGCCTCCATCTGTTCAATTTTATCATTATCCCAAATGTCTTTATTTTCAGAACGGAAACTAGCTCCGTGCATTACCATACCGCGCGCTTTCTTATCTATGATTGTAGCTGGTAATCCGCCAGGTGCGTAGACTGATGAGCCTTCCCAAGGTCCCATCATAACTGGTATCTGTGAATGTGTGTAAACTGAAGGGTCGATTAACGTACCGACCTTATTAACTGGATTTACTAATGTATCACCTGCAATCTTAAGTAACACCTTATCGCGTGCTTCAGAAGGTGTTTCGATAGCACCCTCATGTTCAATGTATCGTGCCTTAACGTGCTCATAACCACAATCACTAATAGCGCGACAATCAGCTGCAGATAAACGAAGCATAGGTTCCGAATCGCCTGCTATTGTAGCAGGTCTCGCACCTTTGGATATAATCTCATAAACTTCTTTGAGATACTGGTCATCGACCTTACTTGCTATCGCTCGTGCTTTCTGTATATGCATTCTTAACCCTCAACAGTGTAAATACGATATTGCTTAATATATCCCTCAGCAACAGTAACCGAATCACGCAATGTGTCAACGTACCTGCGGCGAAAGTGTGTGAACCCAGTGCGTGGATTAAACCATTCCGCTTCAGTATAATCATTATCACCCACTTTGCCTAATTTAGCAACGTCCTTTCGAGACCATTTTTGTCCATCCGTTAACAGTTTCAGTACTTTGCAACCATCATCCTTAACATAGAACTCGTCATCGATTAGTCCTTTGGAGCGGCAGGTACGTATAGCCCATATCAGGTCTACGTACGGTAACTTATGGTCAACTCTGTATTCATCGGCAATCGAACACAGGGTCAGGAAATGGCAAGCTGACTGATGGGCTGAGAGAAATAAAGTCTGTAATCCGTCGTAACGTTCTTTGACTGTCATTTTAATATCCTGGATATCCTATGACAGCCACGCCATAAGGAGAACTACATGTATAAACTGCACTATACCCTGTACAATGATTACCGACAGGAAAACCAGTTAGTGGGTCCGTTGTTATTACAGCTATGCTACATTTCGTAATATCCGTCTGTATGCCTTCAACGAAGGCAACGAATCCCTGAGTAGCAGCGAATATAGTCGTACACGTACCTCTTGCACATATATAGCCTGCATCTACTGTTGCCCCCGGAGGTACTTCAAGGCCACCGAAAGTACATCTATACATCGACAGGGACACAAAACCCTGACTAGTTGAACAGCATCCCACTCCATACAGGTCACATACGGTTATGTTAAATGGTGTATTATTACGGAAACAAATACGCATACATACACTAGCCCCACTATAGGGAACTAGACAACAACAATGCATCACTGCCGCAGTGATTTTGAAAGGTACTAATGAAAAATCATAAGGGTGATATGTTTTAACAGATGTAGGGTCTGCGCAGCAATCGTTCGTCGTTGCAAAATGACATGTCTGTAGTACCACGGTACATGTAGATGAGCCTCCTGATGTACCTGTACAGGTAAATCCGATGGAGCATGTTTGACACTCAGTTCGTCCTATTTTCAATCCTAATCCTGCTCGATAAGAACCCTGATGACAGAGACTGTTAGAGCTGTAAAAACCTTCTATGAGAGGCAATGAAGGAACGCCTTGGAAGCATGTACATGTCTTGTAGCCACCATACTGACAATCTTCAGCCCATACACAACCTCCGTGCCTGGCGCATGAGTAGCCTGTTCGGCATCTTGATATGTGAATATTACCGTCGATATCAGCATAATTACAATACTTATTAGACGAACAAT
>JAGBSZ010000033.1 GCA_017631585.1 Bacteroidaceae bacterium | reverse complement strand
TCAGGGCGGTTTAGGATATAGTATCCTTCGCGAATCTTCATCAAGCACACATCCTTTCTCAGACACCTTCGAGCAAATTCACAATGAAGTCCTTCGCAAATTTTAAATTGCGCTGGTCAGGGTGCAAGCCACCATAGTTGTAATCCGGGAACTTGACATACGAATTCGCTATCTGTGCCAGCGACGCACTTTTCAGACTTGCACAGAATTTTTTGTCTGGCAGCGACTGTAAGCCGATGCCTTGCACCAGAAAACCGGTTTCTTTTGGTTTTACGTTCTGAATATAGGATACCGTGGCACGAATCAAGGCTTCGATGCGAGCTCTTTCTGGGCTGTTCCTCGCGATAGCATAGCTTAACATGCTTGGGGTGTCGAGAGTCTCTTGGACGAGCATATCGACATCAATGCTCCTGAAGACGTCCCTGACCGCAATGCAGAATTCTTCTGCAGGTTTGGGGTATTGGGCCTTGATGGCATTCATCGTTTCTGCCAGCGGACTTCTTGGCTGCAGCATTTCTGTCACCCTAACCGCAGTGGCGACGTTTTTTAGCAGAGATGCAATGTGCATATCACAATCGGGAACTCCATAAAGCTCGAAGGCCTTGTATACAAGGTCCCCATGACGGCTATAGGTCATCTCAATGCCCTGACCGTCACCAAGGTCTTTAAGCGTAATGTAGCTGCCGGCGGCCAATCCGTTTGTGTAATAGGTATTTTCTCCAGCCTTTGACTTTGGGTCGCGCTTCCAGACAACCAATGGCCTTGTTTTTTTAACGTCTGCAATGAGATTGTGCACAAAGCAGGTGAGCTGCTTTTTGGTGACTTCATTGCCTTCGGTGCAGGTGATGGTGAGGGTGCGCTTTTGTGTTGTACTCATAGTGATTTCTCCTTCTGTTTGTGAATTTTGGATTGATATTTATCGCAGCGCGAGGCGCTGTCGGTTATGAGGGTGCTACCAGTCCTGGGCGGTTCGGAAAGAAAGGACAGGAACGAACCAGGGCGTTCCAGGACTGGTAGCGTGGAGTGCGGCGTGCAGATGCTGATGTGGGTGACGGGTTCATCAGCAGCCCCGGTATTGGATAGACGCGAGATTTGATTCTGAATCTGCGATGGGAGTCTCAGGCATATCGGAGCCTGAGAAGGCCGGTATTGTGAAGTGCCGATTAAGGAGCTCTTATGGCAAGAGAAGTTGCACGCCGGTAGTTAGTTAATGTAATGAGAAGTTGGTCTCCTTTGAATCATAAGTAACTACACTTTAATAATGGCCGATACGCATATGCGATAAAAATGAAATGCGCACATATGAAAACGGAGGACAATTTCTTGCCCTCCGCTGTCGGTGTGTGTTTCATTGTTCTTCATCTACTGGCATCCCACACAGTGCCAGTGTACCGGCCAGTGCGTAGAGCTGGCTGAGTGTGCCGCTGAGTTTCACGATATTATTGCGTAGTGTCTGCTCGGTGTGTTGTAGAGCCATTACGGCTGACTCGCGTTGTGCACACTCCTCTTCCAGCGCTTTAAGTCGAGTCTGAAAGTCCCATTCTCTAAGACATTCTTCTGGTGTAGGGATGCGGTCATCATTGAAAATATTCACGGTATTTTCCTCCTTTGTTAATATATTTTATTAAGTCAGTTATGACAGGTATACAGTTCATTAGCGCTCATCCATCTCTTCAAGTTCCTTCAGTGCATTATACGCGGGAGCGTCATTATCGAGCAGTTCATCGAGAGCTGAGTGCCCCTTCCAGAGGCGGATGTTTGCAAGCTTGTCAAAAAATTTCTGAATGGGTAGGACCGTCTTTTTGAAGTACTCGACGGTCTTCTCTAAGCCCCTCAGCGTCGCTTCTAAGAAGTTTTTCTTCTTGGCGAGCACCACAACCTCTTCCGCGAGTTGGTCCCGCCTCTGGGTCTCCAGCGCCGTCTCGGTCTGTATTTCCAAACACTCGTTCGAAAGTTCTTCCACTGCTTCCTGCAGTTCTCTTTGATGTTCACGCAATTGTTCAGCAATATATTCTTCCTTGGTCATGCTATGTTTGCCTGGATTGGCGGGAACCGTTTCTACAGCAATATTTTGTTCTTCAACAAATCGATTGAATAATTCGCGTGTTTCCTTTGTGAACGTTATCTTAGGATTGTTATAGCGGCCGCGAGGGCGGGACTCGTCGTGGGTGATTCCCAATTGAGCAAGTGCCTTGTTCTCAGATACTATCCATCCATCACTACTCTCGGCACAAAAAACTCCTCTAACATGCGCATGTCCGGAGAGGTTTTTACTGACCTTTCCGTCAGATGTGAGCCCACCCCCGCTTCCGGGCTCGTCAAAATGCAAAGCCACACTACAGATACGATATCGTGTTCCGTAGGTTTCTCGAACAGCGTCCAGCCATTTCGCGACGGCTATTTGTGTGACTTCTGGAGAAATTTCTTGGTCTTTATTGCCGACTTGAAAAATTATTTCTTCCGGAGGATGTGCTTGACGATATTGGCGCATGGACATAATGCGGTCGTAATTTCGCTTTTTTCTATAACGTTCATTTTGCGCATCCAGAGCAGGCCGAAAGGCTTCGTAAAATTCCTTCTCATGCGCTTCGAAATCAACCTCGTCGTGGAGTGTAGGTTTTCCATCAAAATCCATCGTGATATAGATGTTCTTGCGAGCTGGATTTGCGAGAATATGATTTCCAATACTTCCAGAACGTGAATTGTGTCTGGGATTAAATGCTTCGCCATTGCGTCTGCGTCGCCCCCTGTGGACCATTGTTCTAACCTTGTTTTCAGGCATAAGGACCTCCTACCCGAGTAGTGTCGTTCGTTCGGGTTCACATATATAAAGACATTTGGAGGGATACAGTAAAATGACAGGTAACGACGGTGTTATTAAAGGGTACCGTACGCCATAGAGGGATGGGGCAACCCCATCCCTCGGCGCTCTTACTCAGAGGGAGCCAATTATGCATTGGAAGCACTCTGTCCAGAGGGGCCACCTGTGCGGTGGAGCACCCGCAAGCGGGAAGGTGCCTCCCGGCGGGCTCCTACGCGGAGAGCCACACAATTTTCCTCATCACAACAGCCCTACCTCTTCCGAAGGCAGGGCTATTCTTCTTCCAAAAATATGCGTGAAGCACCTATATACCGCAGAAAAAAGCTTGTGCACCGATTTTTCGGATTCTGCTCTATATATAGGTAGAGATACTTTTTCCGGAGCATCCCCGGTGCTATCTCCCGCACCGGTTATTCACCGTCTAAAGTCTCTATAGAGATTTGGGGCAACCGTAGATTTGCCTCCGAAAAGGCGCCAGCAACACACTCCTGATGGTCGCTTTAGACCCATCGGGGCATGGCGTGGTATAATCCCCCAAAAACATACTTGAATTACGAAAGCGAGACATTACATGATAAACACCGTACTTGAAACTAAGCTTGTCCAGGAACTCAATTTGCAGGAAGTTGAAGCGGCAGATTTCTACCGCACAATCTTCCCTAAGGGCAGCCTGGAAGAAGCCGGTAATCAGCAACCTGGCAAATACAATGCCATGGTTACTGCTGTTATGCCGGATATGGATACTGCGCATATTTTACATATGCACGATGATTTGGCACTGCTGAACGAAATGCGTGTCAGCGATGCTTATATGAACTGCATTTCCTATGCAGGCAGAAAGCCAGAACCGCAGAACGCCCGGTTCCTATATGCATTCTTTGTAAGAATCAACCTTTCTGCCAAGCCAGACAAAGCATCAAGTCAGTTAGCTGCGCTGAACCGCTATCTGCAGACCGGCGTACTCTCTCAGCGAACTCCCACGAAAAACGGGGATAGCTTTGAGTGGGGCTATGAAAAGAATAAAACTATATCCTTCATTCGTCCCACCTACCTGCTGGTAGACCACGGATGGCTGTATCTTTGCTTTGCGATGCAGCGCCCACTGTCGATGTTTGAAAGCCACCAAAAGAAATTGCAGGCAATCTTTAATGATATCTCCAAGAAGATTAACTTAGGATTGCGTCTGAAGGTTCCTCCAGCGGTTGATATTCTGGAAGGTAGAACCGTTGTAGGAAAAGGCGATTGTCACGCATATTACTTTCCCCAGAAACGCCTTTGGCGTGTTTCTCTCGACGAGCTCAACGAGTGTGTCGCCGAGACAAAGCGGCTTTACATCCGCGGGGAAAGCAAATGGGAGGACAACCCTAAATTGTTCCCGTGGTTTTTGCGGGAGGTGCGCGAAGCTAAAAACCAATCCACGATGAGAGCTGAGGCATTCATTACCGCAGCAGCCTATGCTGCCAAGGGTGGCTATGCTTTAGATTACGTAATGCGTATGCTCGAAGAGATGGGACGGGACCTATCCCAGCTGTTCAGCCAGGAAGAAATCCGGAAGCAGCTCATTGATGCCAGATACTTCTATATGTACGATTTCTATTGGCTACGCCGCAGAACAAGAGAGTATCTCAGCGAAGAGTGTGGCTTCGAAATCAGCAAAGCCAAGCGCAACGGCAGAAAGCAAAATGAGCACTGCGACTGGCTCAACAAGGAATATAATGCCCCTAAGAAGCGGGAACAGGATGTTCTACAATGGTTTGCTGATAATCCCGGCGGCACACAAAAGAAGTGTTCAGAAGCCTTGGGCATATCCATTTCCACTGTCAACAAGTGGGTGCAGCGCCGCAGAAAGTCGGATGCAGAGCCGGTCGAAGATACTGCCTCCATTTCGCAAGCACCTCAGGAACCCAAGTCCAAGAGGGAAAAGCTATGTCCGGAATGTGGACAACCACTACGTAAGGATAAGAGCTATTCCAAGCGTAATGAAATCACAGGTGAATACTGGGACAGAACATCCTGGGTTTGCGATAATGAGGAATGTAGGAATCACGGCACTGCGGTCTTCCGCAAGTGCAAAAAGAAATCTCTGTATACATTTAACGGTGCACCTTATAAGGTCACCGATGTTATTGCCTATGGCGATGCAGAGGAAGAAGAACACACTGCGCCACTGTCCTATATGATTGCAGAACCTGACGATACAGAAGATGACGGGCTCCCGTTCTAAGCCCTGGGCTCAGTTAAGTTAAGGTGACAATGGAGCGAATTTCGCCCCTTTGATAAACGCCTACGTTATATATTTATATCTCAAAAGAACCTCGTGCCTCGGTTCGGCATTACCGGCGTGCACACCGACGAGGAGAACGCAGAACCCTCCGGCGACCTTTTTGCTGCACACCGTTAAGTCCGTTGGTAATGTGCAGCTTGCTGATAATGGCCAAATGGGAGCCGGGGGTGATTACCACCGGAGAGTACATGAGAGGCACGATGGTTCTGACCTTATGTCTGAGTTGCGGCACGCTGCAAGGCTTAAAATGGACCGACGTGTATGACGAAGGGCTTGAAAAGGTCCAATAAGCACACCGGCAGCGGGATGCAGCGATACATTCGTTAGACTGAATTTCAAAAATCAAACCCAACCCGCGCTCGAGTAGAGGAATGAAACTCGAGCTGCCGCGCGGCTTGGAGCGCAAACTGCTGCGGGTCCGTTACGTAAATATGCATTACAATCTTAAGTAGAGATACGGTAATGATGATTATCAAATTACATAGTAGTGGGTTCTGCGATACTCTCGCAAGACTTTGCGATACTCTATTGCAATTTTATTTGGGTAGTGCTATAATATATCCTGTTATATTATAACCACCTACCATAATGCCGAGGAGGAATCGCTATGGTGTCCTACAAGCCGTTATTTAGACTTTTGGTGGACCGTGACATGAGCAAAGCAGACCTGATGCGCGCTGCAAAGATTGCGCCGAACACCATGACGAAGATACGCAGAAATGAGGAGGTCAGTATGACCGTCCTCAACAAAATTTGTGCCGTTTTGGGTGTGAGTTACGGCGATATTATG
>JAGBSZ010000032.1 GCA_017631585.1 Bacteroidaceae bacterium | reverse complement strand
TTTACAAAGAAAACTGCTGTATGCCAGGGATACTCCAACCTGTTGTTTGTGATGCTGCATAGCCAGAATGTACCTGTTCTTATTACCAACGGATTCCTTAGTATGCCCAATTTATATGGTGGTCATGCATGGAACTACGTCAATTGCGACGGAAAATGGTATGTCAGCGACCCCACCAACAACGGTGTTTACGACATGTCGAACACATCCTCCTACAGCCACCTGTTCCCGCAGTCGTTCGATGTCCTTCTGTTTGAAAAGGACGGTTGCCGTTTCGACTTCAACGAGACACGTTTGAATATATGTGAAGTGACAACCGAATCAAGATATTTTGCCACACCTTACAGCGTAGGCGGTTATCAGGTCTCCTCCTTCAATCCAACGAGCGACCTGCCGGCGAACGTCCGCGAACTGTTTATAGGCAAGAATATCGAGACTTTCGGCATGAACCGCGTAGGTTTGAACTATCATGGCAAGAATATCGAATATATCCATGTCGATTCCGAGCATGCAACATGGCGTAGTCACAAAGGAATAGTCTATGACAAATACTCCGATTTTCCAAGATATATTCCTGCCGCGATGAAGAGAATCGAACTCTTGCCAATGGAAAAGATTGAGAAGAATCTCATCTATGACCTCCCCGGGGTAGAGGAGATTGTAATTGCTGCAGGTACAAAATCTATCGAAGCATGGGCTGTCGAGAATTGTCCTAACCTTAAGGTTGCATATATCCCTATGGGTGTCGATGTTGATACTTCAGCCTTCGATGGAGTACATCCCGACTTCAAGATAGTATATACGGAATAAAGAACACCTTTTTATACACCCTCTCAAAATAAGGGCAACCCAAAAAGTAAAGATGGGTTGCCCTTATTTTGAGAGGTTTGTAATAAATTATTTGTTCTGTTTTCTCTCTTCTCTTGATTTTATCATCTCTTTCATCAGGTGGCGCTGGAATGCTCTTTCGGCATGAAGTACTTTGCGGAGCTTGCAGGCACTGATTACGTCAAGATATTTATCGGTGTATTCTCTTTCGAGTTTGGCTATCTCTATTTTTGTATCAGCCATCTTATATACATATTCGCGGCACTCTTCTTCGGTCATCTTTTCGCCACGTGGCTTTCTTGTCTCTTTTCGGGCGTTATGCTCAATCTCGAATTTCTTTTTCTGCAGTTCAAAGAATATCGGGAAGAATGCTTCTGCCTCTTCTGCTGTCAATTCGGCTTTCTCGGCGATGAATGTTCTTTGTTTTGCCTGAAACTCTTCGGGGGAGAATGGCTTTCTTGCTCTTGTGTTGTTCTCTTGTGCATAGGATGCCGCTATTGTCAGCAAACTTATGGCTAAGGTAAATAATGTCTTTCTCATATCTTTCTTTGATTACGGTTTATTGTTCGGTTCCTGTAAGGTAACAGTAAAAAGTGTATTCGTCTATCGGGTAGCTGCTAAGCATGTTGTCGATGAATTCGCTGTCATCGAGTTCTTCGATGGTGGCTGTCAAGTTGTTGTTACGGCTGTTGAAGATGATGCTTGTTGCTACGATTGCCACAATGGCTATCATTGCCGCGTAGCTCATGATGCCGACAACTCTTTGTGTGAGGCTTCTCGTTTTTGAGCGTGCCGCAACGTTCTTGCTTGTGGCATGTTCTATCTCCGATGCCAACTGTTCAAAGTAACCATCGGGGGTGGTGAAACAATTTCTCTTTTTATATTCTTCTAAATTCATTTTGTATCCTCTTCTGATATTTTGATGCTTTTTGGGGGTGATGGTTTAATTGTTCTCCTCTATGAATTTTTCTATTTTTTTTACCGCTATGTGGTATGATGCCTTCAATGCGCCTATGCTTGTTCCGAGAATATCCGACATCTCTTCGTATTTCATCTCTTCGAAGTATTTCATATTGAATACCAGACGTTGCTTTTCGGGGAGTGTGTTTATTGCTCTGCGGAACAGAATATCTGTGCTGTCGCCACAGAAATAGGCATCGCTCTCTATTGTGCCGGCAATGTCGTATTCGTCGCTGTCGATGGGGACTGTTTCAATTTGTCTTTTCTTAAGGAATGCCAATGTCTCGTTTATGGCTATGCGGTAGAGCCATGTGGATATATGTGCCTCGCCACGGAATGTGTCGAGGCTGTTCCATGCTTTGATGAATGTCTCCTGCACAAGGTCGTTCGCATCGTCGTGCGAGAGTACCATATTGCGTATGTGCCAGTAGATTTTGGGGCTGTACTTTTCTACAACAAACGAGAATGCGGAATTTCTCAAGGTGCGGTCCTTGAGCTGTTCCAATATTTTCTGTTCGTTTTTGTTGTCTGCCACGGAGCGTGTATGTTTTTTCTTTTAGATGCTTTTTGTGGAGGATGGTTTAAACGGTGTTTAAATATTGACTACCATGCCTTCGTTGGCACATTCGGTGACCGGAAATATCTCGCTTGCTTCGCTCTGCAGTTGCTTTTCGTCGTCGTAACGTGATGAGTAGTGCCCCAGGAGAAGTCTTTTCACTCCGGCTGTCAGTGCTATTTCTGCAGCCTCTTTGGCTGTGCTGTGGTGTGTCACTTTGGCACGTTCCTTTTCGCTCTCGGCAAATGTGGCTTCGTGATATAGTAAATCGACATCTTTAAGGTATCCGCATATCTGTGGGCATGGACGTGTGTCGCTGCAATAGGCGTAACTGCGCGACGGGTCGGCTTCTCTGGTGAGTTTTGAGTTGGGAATGACTGTTCCGTCGGGGGTGGTGTAGTCGGCTCCATCCTTTATGCTCTGGCGTTGGTATATCGGGATGTTGTAGAAATTGGCAACATCTCCTATCAGGTGTCGCCTTTTGGGTTTTTCCCTAAAGAGAAAACCGCAACAGGGCATCCTGTGATTCAACGGCAATGTCTCTACGGTTATTGTGTTGTCTTCGTATATTACGCTGTGTTTGCTTGCGTCGATGCTGTGAAAGAACAACGGGTATTTGATGTCCTTGCAGTAGAAATCGAGCTGTGGCTTCATCACTTTTTCGAGCATGGCATCGGCATATATATGCAATGGTGCCGTGCGTCCCAACAGCCCGAATGTGGATATGAGACCTATAAGCCCAAAGCTGTGGTCGCCATGCAGATGGGATATGAATATGTGGTTTATGAACGAGAAATGAATGTGGTTGCGGCGGAGTTGCAGTTGTGTGCCTTCGCCGCAGTCAATCATGAACTGCTTGTTGCCTATTCTTATCACCTGCGAACTTGCATTGTGGCGTGTGGTCGGCAATGCCGACCCACACCCCAATATATGTATCTCAAATGCCTCCATTGCTCTTTTGTGTTGTGTCGATGAGTTCTATTCTCCTTTATGCCTGCAACCACTTGTATTTGGCTACGCTGTAGATTGGCACGAATGGGATTATGAGCGGTGTCTTTGCGGTGTATTCCTTGAATGCCGCGTCTTTGCCGTAGGTCTCTTCCTGACGCATCTCAAGGCGACGTGCTCCGCTGAACATTACATATACGATGCAGATGTAACCCAATGAGGCGATAACCCACTGCCATACATTGCAGCATGCACCAAAGCAAATGATGAAAGTGCCCGTCCACATGAGTATCTCGCCAAAGTAGTTGGGACAACGTACTATGCGGTACAGTCCTGTATCGACATATCTGCCGGGATTGACTTTCTTTGATTTGCTCTTGTGTGCATCGGCAATAGCCTCTATTACAATACCCAGGGTGGCAACGATTGTGCCTGCCCATGCCCAAGCGTCGTTTACAGGCAGTCCCTCTGCCATATTGTAAAGGTAGAAGGTGGCAGGGCTTATCTGTCCCACGTAGAGCAATGCACACATGAGCCATATCATTGTCATTACGAATGCAGGCTTTTTCTTTGTACTCTCGGGCTGGTAGAGGATTTTCTTGTATGCCTCCGATTTCTTCTCTCTTATGAGCAGGTATAGACCCAGACGGATTCCATAGATGAATAGCACGGTACAGAGCAGGGCTATAGGCAATGTTATTACATCGCGGAATATTATTGCAGTGGCAACTGACAGAACGGAGATTGTGAAACCATAGCCGATACTGAAGAAATAGATGAAGTAAAGCCATCCTACTGATGAAACTGCCAAAGACAAGGCAAGAAGAATCCACATGTAAGTCATATCGTTGAATTTTATTGGTTAATATCGTAATAAACGTGAGTTCTATATAAGCTAAATCAAATCGCGAACCTGTCATTCCGACAGAGCGTAGCGACGAGGAATCTCAAAAATATCGTAAAATAAGAGATCTCTCACGTAGCGTTAGTTCGCTATCGCTCATCGAAAACATCTTTTAATATTTTACCAAGGTATGGTCGAGATGACAAAATACGCTAAATTTTAGTATAAATTCTTATATCGAACTAATGTTAATAACAAATCGGTGAAAAGGGTTTTCCTTATCCGACGTGTAAAATAAATGAATTTATGTGACAATGAGAAATTTTCTCTCTTTTTTCTCTTTCATTTCTTTTCACTATCTTCGCAATTCAAAAATAAAATGTTTATGAGTACTGAAAAAAGCATATTTCAAAGACCTTTTTGGGTTGTTGTTTTCGCTCTCTCTGCCGCAATATCATGGGGATGGGCTTATCCGTTGATAAAATTGGGATTTGAAGAGTTCGGAATTACCCAGTCGATGACCGGCAGCAAGATGCTCTTTGCCGGTGTGCGTTTTATGATTTCGGGTGCGTTGATACTTGCAATAGCGCGTTTCTTCAAACGCGATTTCAAAGTTAAGAGCAATGGCGGATTGTGGTATATACTTATGTATGCTTTGCTTAATACTACGTTCCATTATGCTTTCTTCTACATTGGATTGTCGCACAGCGACGGTGCAAGGGCGGCTATCCTTAATTCACTCGGGGTATTCATGCTTGTGCTGCTTGCCTGTATCTTTTTCAAAAGTGACAAACTGACAACAAAAAAGATTATCGGTTGTGTGATAGGCTTTGCCGGTGTCTTGTCGCTTAATTTGGGAAAGGGCAGCAGTGGTGATTTCACTATGATGGGTGACGGCATGATTATATTGAATGCCTTATGTTCGGCTTTTGCAGGGCTTATGACACGTGGTCTTGGAAAGCATGTGGATGTGGTGGTCGGCACAGGATACAGCCTTGCCACAGGCGGTGCATTGCTTGTGTTGCCGGGAGTGATGATGGGTGGCGTGTTGCCTAATATAACACTATACGGTGTTGTGTTATTGGCGTTGCTGGTGGGTATTTCTACACTCGGATTTACCCTTTACAACAAATTGCTCAGTTGTAATCCAGTAGGAAAAGTAGCGATATTCAACTCGCTGATACCTGTGGTGGGTGCCATAACATCGTGTCTGTGTCTTTCGGAACCTTTCTATTGGAAATATATACTCGCGGCAGGACTGGCAATGGCAGGTATATATATAATCAACAGGAGATAACGGGAGTTATTCGCCTTCTGTGATTGTTTGGTATTCGGGTATCTCCTGCAGAAAAGCGAAACTCTGCTTTTCGTAATCCATCTTGCAACAGTAGTGTTGCATGCCGTTGCTTATGATGAGATAGTCAACCTTGAGGACAAGGTTGTAGCGTGAAATCTGTGCAAAGACCTCTTTGGTAATCTTTACCGTGGGTGCTTTATATTCGACGATGACTCTCGGGCGTAACAGCCTGTCGTATATTACAGTGTCGCAACGTCGGCTTGTGTCGTTCAGCTTTATTGCCACTTCGTTGGCTGTGAGTGCTGCAGGATAGCCTTTGTGGTTTACAAGATAATTGACAAAGTGCTGTCGCACCCACTCTTCGGGAGTCAGTGCAACATGGCATTTGCGCAAAGGGTCGAAAATGCGTAATTTGCCGTTTTCTTCGCTTATTTTTGCGTCGTATGTGGGTAGATTTAATGTTTTATTCACTCGTTTTTACTATCTTTGCAATGATATTGCAAAGATAGGCTATTTATTTAAAAATTGTGTCTTAAAAGGGAAATATGGCAAAATATACGTATGAAACCATAATGTCGGAACTGAAAGGCGGTACTTTCCGTCCTGTCTATTATCTGATGGGCGAGGAAGGATACTTTACCGACAGAATTACCGATTATATAATGGAAAATGCGCTCGATGAGGTTGAGCGCGATTTCAATATGACTGTATATTATGGTCTCGAT
>JAGBSZ010000031.1 GCA_017631585.1 Bacteroidaceae bacterium | reverse complement strand
CCCTCCGGTGTTCCACCTCGTCCCCCTAAAACAGAGGGACAATATTATTACTTATATTTTTCTTCCGCTCTCTGTTATCATGCGGCGGACTTCGTCGTTGAAGGCGCGTTCGTCCATGAGCTGTTCAAGGGAGATATGCATGCGGTAGTTCCACACATGGTCGCGGTTCGACGGCACATTGATGCGCTCGGCATCAGGGTCGGCAAGACGCAGACGCTCATCCATAGCCATCCAATCCTGCCATGCGAAGAGCGCGAACGCCGAGGGTGAGCAGAGGTGCTGCATCAGAATGGCGTGTGCCACTCTGCCGTCCATATCCTCCGGTGCTGCACCGTCAAAGCCGAGTACGTTGTTATAGAACTGCTGCGAAAGGGCGGCATCTTCTCTCCACCAACCACGCAGGGTACTCATATCATGAGTTGACGGGGTGGCTACCGAGAGATAGGGGTATCTGCCGGGGTTGGCGAAAGTCTCACCAAACAACTTTGGCATGCGCTGTATCTCAAGCGATAGAACCTGAAGGTTCTTCATCACCCAGGGCACACATGCCGGTATCATTCCCAAATCCTCGCCACAGGCTGTCATTGTCGTTGATGCCAACAGGGGTGCGAGCTTGCGCATGCCCTCGTGGTACCAGAATAAAGTGTGACGGTTATAATAGTAATCTTCGTATAGTCGGTCGTATGCTATGCGTTCATCTTGCGCCAGCTGTGTATATGCCGCGGTCTCGTTGCCAAGGATACGCGGAACATATTTGTCTTCCTCGTGCAAATCGTGCAGGAAGAGCACACTGCCATAGAGGCGCAACAGCGTATCTTTCATTGCCTGTGGCAATTTGGGCGTACGCTCATATATGTAATATGCCAAAAGATTGGCATACTCGAGTTCGGGTTTGAAACGGTATGTGCCGTCGCTCTGTGCATCGAAGAAAGCATCGACAATCTGTTTTACCCTGCGTGGGAAGAGATTCTTGAGCAATGCATCGTCGATGTATGGCACGGTGTGCAAATGTTCATCGAACGGAAAGCCTGCATTGATGAGTTCCTCTTTTGAGAATGGCATGTTGGGCGAGAAACTGCCCAAAAGACCGCTTTGTGCTGTGCGCGGTATCTCCCAGATGCGGAAGAATCCGAGTATATGGTCGATGCGGTAGGCATCGAAGAAATGCGACATATATTGCAGACGGCGACGCCACCATGAGTAGCCGTCACCTGCCATTACCTGCCAGTTATATGTGGGGAATCCCCAGTTCTGACCGTCAGCAGAGAACATATCGGGAGGCGCACCTGCCGAGACAGAGAGGTTGAACTGCTCGCTGTCGCACCAGACATCCACTCCGTTGGGGGCAACACCTATGGGAATATCGCCCTTTAATGCCACTCCACGTGAGTTGGCGTAATCGTGTGCCTCGCTGAGCTGTGTGTAAAGGATATATTGCACAAAGGAGTAGAAACGTGTCTCGCGCACCGCATCGGGGTATTCTGACACAACCTTATCCCATGTATTCTTGTCGTAACGCGAATATTCACCCCAATCGCTTATATTAGAGCGGAGACGTGCGGCAAGAAAGCGGAAAAGTGTGTATGGCTTGAGCCATGCTTCCTGCTCTGCCATAAAGGCTTTACATCCCTCGCTTGCAAGCACCTCTGCACCGGTCTCGTCAAAGAGTTCGCGCAGATAACCGAGTTTGAGCATATATACTTTGGCGTAGTTGACTGAAGCAAGGGCATTCAGAGCCCTGCTCTCCTTTTGATAGTAGGCATTGCGTTTGTCGCTGCTCAAAGCCGGGAGCAGGGACATATCGGCATAAATGGGATTCAAAGCATACACCGACACGCAGTTGTAGGGGTAGGAATCCTCGTTTCCGCCACAGACAGTGGTAT
>JAGBSZ010000030.1 GCA_017631585.1 Bacteroidaceae bacterium | reverse complement strand
TCGAACCAGGAAAGGCAGGACCAGAATCTGCAGTGTTACCATTACACCATAGCCCAATGCTCAAATGCGATGCAAAGGTACATATTTTTTTTGTAAAACAAATACTTTTGCCGTTTTTTTATAAAAAAAATTGAAAAATAATTGCTTTTTGCTGTTTCAAGCATAAAAAACGACTATCTTCGCAGAATAAAGAGTACGATATAAGCAAGACATTTTGTCATATTGCACTTTCCACAAAGCATTCTTTGCACCGTTGGCATTGATTTTGTAAGGAGTATATTGGGATGAGATTTCTCCCGTACGGCAGAAATGACAAAAAAGCAAGAAATGTCATCCCGACAGAGCGGAGCGACGAGGGAACTGAAACTATTGCCGCCAGGTATATTCCACAAGGCATGAAATGACAAAATTGACAAACAAAAAAAACAAATACAAGATATGCAAAACAAGAACATCAACGCAAAAGAGGTAATAGACCAGATAGTAGAAGGTATCCAAGACAAAAAGGGTAAGGAAATTGTTATCGTAGATATGCTCAAACTCGGAAACAGCATCTGCGACTATTTTGTTATATGTCAGGGTGGCTCACCGGCACAGGTGAGTGCTATCACAGATTCAATAGAGGATACTGTAAGAATAAATTGCGGAAGAAAGCCATACGCTGTGGATGGATTGCGTAACGCACAATGGGTGGCAATGGATTATGGCGACATTCTCGTACATATTTTCCTGCCCGATGTGCGTAAATTCTACGACATTGAACACTTGTGGGCTGACGCGACACTCACTGCTATACCCGACCTTGATTAATATACATTATAGAATATATGGCAAACAATATAAACATTAAAAAACCGAAATTCAGTTTCACATGGTTCTACATGGTGATTGTGGGAATCCTGTTATATTTCTTTTTCTTTGGCGAGGGAAACAGTAACCCTGTCATGGAAAAGGAGTATTCCGAACTGACAAAAATAATATCCAAAGGATATATTGAGGAGATTACCGTCTATGACAACAACGACATAGAGGCATATCTTTACAAGGATTCTGCAAGCAACGTATTCAAGGATAAGAATATTGCAAAAAATGCGCGCCCAAAGATTGTATCAACCATTGGTTCGAGAGACAATTTCGAGAAATTCATTTTCGAACAGAAAGACAACGGCAATTTCAAAGGAAAACTGCGCTATGAGAAAAAGACCGACTACCTTGGCGGTATCATTTGGAATGTTCTGCCGCTTGTGGTTATCATAGGCGTGTGGATATTCATAATGCGCAAGATGAGTGGCGGAGGCGGTGCCCAGGGCGGAGTGTTCAACGTGGGAAAATCACAGGCGAAACTCTTCGACAAAGCAAACCACCCCAAAATAACATTCAAGGATGTTGCCGGTCAGGAGGGAGCGAAGCAAGAGGTAAAGGAGATTGTGGATTTCCTGAAGAACCCGCAGATATACACCGAACTTGGCGGTAAAATTCCAAAGGGCGCACTGCTTGTAGGCCCTCCGGGAACAGGTAAGACCTTGCTTGCAAAGGCAGTGGCAGGTGAAGCTAACGTACCGTTCTTTTCAATGTCGGGTTCCGACTTTGTGGAGATGTTCGTTGGTGTTGGTGCATCGCGTGTACGCGACCTTTTCCGTCAGGCTAAGGAGAAAGCTCCATGTATAATTTTCATTGACGAGATTGATGCCGTTGGACGCGCAAGAGGAAAGAACCCCAACATGGGAGGCAATGATGAGCGCGAGAACACGCTCAACCAGTTGCTTACCGAAATGGACGGTTTTGGCACAAACAGCGGTATAATTGTGATTGCAGCTACCAACCGTGCCGATATTCTCGACAAGGCTCTTTTACGTGCAGGACGTTTCGACCGTCAGATACATGTGGATTTACCCGACCTGAATGAGCGCAAAGAGGTGTTCAAGGTGCATCTGAAGCCGTTGAAACTCGACCAGTCGGTGGAGATTGACACTCTGGCACGCCAGACACCGGGATTCTCGGGCGCAGATATTGCCAATGTATGCAACGAAGCAGCCCTTATCGCGGCACGCAACCAAAAGAAAGCTGTAGATAAACAGGACTTCCTTGATGCTATTGACCGCATTGTGGGCGGATTGGAGAAAAAGACAAAGGTGATGACTCAAAAGGAGAAAGAGACCATTGCCATACACGAAGCCGGACATGCTACCATATCGTGGTTCCTTGAACATGCCAACCCGTTGATTAAAGTTACCATTGTTCCTCGTGGCAGGGCGCTCGGTGCTGCATGGTACATGCCCGAAGAGCGTCAGATAACCACAAAGGAGCAGATGCTTGACGAGATGTGCGCAATACTCGGCGGACGTGCTGCCGAGGAGGTATTCATCGGACATATATCCACAGGCGCAATGAACGACCTTGAGCGTGTGACAAAACAGGCATACGGAATGATTGCATACGCAGGCATGAGCGACAAACTGTCAAACCTGTGCTATTACAACAACAATGAATACTCTTTCAACCGTCCGTACAGCGAAAAGACAGCAGAGACCATCGACAACGAGGTTCATGCAATGATAAACGAACAGTACGAGAGAGCCAAAGAGCTGTTGCGCGAACATAAGGAGGGACATGCCGAACTTGCCAAGATACTTATGGAGCGCGAGGTTATCTTTGCCGAGGATGTAGAGAAAATCTTTGGCAAACGTCCATGGGCATCGCGCAGCGAGGAGATTTTTGCCGGTAACGAAACCACTGCTGAAAACGGTAGCGAAGAGACAGAAACGGCAGAAGCAGCAGAAAACAAAGAAAACATCTCAGAAGAGACTGCAACTGCATAAAAGAATAACGAACACACAAATAAAACGACAATATGAAAAAGTTCCTGACACGTGTAGCAACAGGTGCGGTATTCGCAATAACACTGCTTGCATCAATCCTTTACAGCAAGGTTTCATTCGGTGCATTATTCCTTTTGGTAACCCTGCTGTCGGTAAATGAGTTCTGCTCAATCGTAAAGAGATATAAAGGCACTACTTTCAGCACATGGCTTGCCGTGCTTGGAGGAGGATACCTCTATTTTGCCACATTCATGGTATTCCATGGTGCTATAGAAAACACCATGGCAATATATTCACCATACATTGCTGTTGTGGCATATATTTTCGTTCGTCAGCTGTTCGACACTGAGAGCAAGCCTCTTGACAACTATGCCTATTTCGCATTGAGCCAGATATACGTGGCAGCCCCACTTGCGTTGCTCAACATTCTTGCAACCGGAGGCGCAGAAGCCGGCAACACATACAGCTGGTTATTGCCTATAACAATATTCCTTTTTATTTGGTGCAACGACACGGGAGCATTCTTTGTGGGATGCACCATTGGCAAGCATAAGATGTTTGAGCGCGTATCACCCAAAAAGACCTGGGAAGGCTTCATCGGCGGTGCTGTTGTTGCCATTATTGCCAGTGTGGTGATGTCACGTTTCTTTGACATCATGAATATATGGCAATGGGCAGGCATGGCAGCCGTGGTTGTTATGGCAGGAACATTGGGCGACCTTGTGGAATCGAGCATGAAGCGCGAAATGGAGATAAAAGATTCAAGCAACATACTGCCCGGACACGGTGGAATGCTTGACCGCTTCGACAGCACGTTGCTTGCTATACCTTGTGTATTGATATACTTGAACTTAATCGGTATTCTTTAACAAAGCTACAATCTTTTGAGCCGCACGCACAGAAGCTCCCGGCTCACCAAGAATATCCATCATGCGGCTATACTCTTTGAGCATAGCCGCTCTTTTTTCACCGTCTGACGGCAATATATATCCCAGTTCCTTTTTGATGTTTGCCACATTCATATCGGCTGCTATAAGTTCTCGCACCACCTCACTGTCTGCAATGAGATTCACCAAAGAGACAAAGCGTACATTGAGGAAGTTCTTTTTAAGCCATGAATACAACTTTGGCATAGGCGTTGCATAGCACACCACCTGCGGAACATTGAATATTGCCGTCTCAAGAGTAGCAGTACCTGATGTAACCAATGCCGCATGGGCATTGTTCAGGATGTCATAGGTTTGACCAAAAAGAATCTTTGCACCCGACGCAAGATAAGGAGCATAAAAATCCTTGTCGATACCGGGCGCACCGGCAATAACAGGCTGATACTCGGGATATGCCTTCATTGCCTCAATCATCATAGGCAGATTTGATACAATCTCCTGCTTGCGACTACCTGACAAAAGTGCCACAATTGGTTTATCGGGCAGATTATTCTGCTTCAGGAATTCATCGCGCGTCCTTGGGCTGTTCTTTTTGAACGCATCCACAGCATCCACGCATGGATTACCCACATAATTTATCCTGTAATTATGTTTTTTCTCAAAGAAATCAATCTCGAACGGAAGAATAGAGAACAATTCATCGACATCGCGTTTTATGTTCTTTATGCGATACTCTTTCCATGCCCAAATCTTTGGAGAAATGTAATAATAGACAGGTATCTTGCTGTTTTTGTGAATATATTCGGCTACAGAGAGGTTGAATCCGGGATAATCGACAAGAATAAGCACGTCGGGATTCCAGTCGAGAATATCCTTTTTGCATAGTTTCATATTCGCAAAGATTGTTCTCAAGTGCATAAGCACAGGAACAAAGCCCATATATGCAAGTTCGCGATAATGCTTTACGCGCTCGCCGCCGACAGCCGACATCAAGTCACCGCCAAAGAAACGGAACTGTGCATCGGCATCGGCATCCTTTATCGATTTCATGAGGTTGGAGGCATGCAAATCGCCTGAAGCCTCACCTACTATGAGATAATATTTCATATTGAAAGTCTGTTTATGTCTGTTTTAATTAACAAGTTGGTTATCTCAAAGTCCCCACTCCTTCATATCTTCCAACAATGTGTAATCGGTCAAATCAATTTTTGTTGGAGTGATTGCAACATATCCGTTATTCAACGCCACCCTGTCGGAGTTCTCATCGGTGTCGTCTATCCGGAATTCACCGGTGAGCCACCACCATTGTCCGCCACGGGGATGATTGTGCGATTCCCATTCATTCACCCATGTACCGTACGCCTGACGGCAAACCTTTACGCCTTTATATTCAGGCACATCGGGGAAATTCACATTAAGACAACTGCCATAGGGCAAGCCACGTTCAAGGACTTTAGCAACTACCTTGCGGATAACGTCGTATGTGGGGGTGAAATCAGCGTCTGCATCGTGATTGCACAATGAAAAAGCTATCGAAGGAATACCCTTCATGCAACCTTCCATCACCACTCCCATTGTTCCTGAATAGTGAGCATTTACCGCCGAATTGTCACCATGATTTATTCCACCGACTATTAGGTCGGGAGTGCGCGGAACAATAGCATGACACGCTATCTTCACACAATCGCATGGTGTTCCTGTACATGAATATATCTGAAGCCCCGGCTCCGATGATACAAGCGTTGCCTTAATAGGTGTTTCGCTTGTTATTGCACAACCTTTACCCGAGCGTCCCGTGTGCGGCGCTACTGCAACGACATCACCGAACTCCCTCAACACCTGCAACAGACAATTTATTCCTTTAGCTTGATAGCCATCGTCGTTTGAAACCAATATCAACGGTCTTTTATCCATAGAGCAAAATTTTATAAGCAGCGACACCGCCGCTATTCATCATAAATACAGATGCGAAGATAGTAAAAATTTGTCAAATTCATCTTAAATACATATTTTTGCAAATAATAGATTACGTTAAACATTTTATTATGAATAAATTCTTATCAACCGTAGCCATCGCCATCGGATTGATTGCTACCACAAATGCCGGAGCACAACAAGCCGACATCTATCCCAAGCCACAGAATATAGCATGGGGAAGCGAAATTGCATTTGCAAACAACACCTCTTACACGCTTGACGGCGAAGGTGATGCCGATGCAGATGCCGTAGCACTTTTCAAAGAGCGATTCAACACTGAGAACGGCAAGGTGCAGGTTATCATTGGCGAGAGAGGCGATGCTTCTGTTGCAGAATATGAGAACCTTATCCCCAAGAAAGCCGAAGGTTACTATCTCTCTGTAGGCAAGGATAAGGTTGTAATTGCCGGAAACGACAATTCGGGAACATTCTACGGTGTACAGACATTCATCAAAATTGCATCACAGCCAAACGTGATGTGTGCAACCGTCACCGACTACCCAAGCGTGCCGCAACGCGGACTTGTTGAGGGTTACTATGGCAATCCCTACAGCGAAGCCGACCGAATGGGACTTTTAAAGATGTTCGGAGAGTTGAAGATGAACGTATATATCTACGGTCCTAAAGATGACGCATACCACAAGAGCAAATGGCGCGAGGAGTACCCCGCCGACCTTGCAAAGAAAATCACTGAATATGTAAACGTGGCAAAAGCCAACAAGATTGAGTTCATGTGGGCAATTCACCCCGGTGAGGATATACAGTGGAACGACACCGACAGAGCAAACATAGTAAACAAGTTGAAGGCTATGTGCAAGCTAGGTGTAAGAAGTTTTGCCGTATTTTGGGACGACCTTTGGGGCGACGACGGAACACACGGCGACGAACAGGCTGAACTGATGAACTACATTGCAGCTGAACTCAAAAACGCGTACCCCGATGTAAAACCGCTCACAATATGTCCTACACAATACAACCGCGGATGGGCAAACGCTGTATATCTGCCTGCACTCGGCAACATTATGGACAGCGACATCAATATCATGTGGACCGGAAACAGCGTTGTGGATATGATAAACTACGGTGACATGACATGGATTAACAACCAGATTAAGCGCAAGGCATATATCTGGCTCAACTATCCTGTAAGCGACTACTGCATCAACCATCTGCTTATGGGTCCCACATACGGAAACGACTTGAATATTGCCGATATGTTGTCGGGATTCGTTTCCAACCCGATGGAGTA
This sequence comes from Bacteroidaceae bacterium, assembly GCA_017631585.1. GTDB lineage: Bacteria > Bacteroidota > Bacteroidia > Bacteroidales > Bacteroidaceae > HGM04593. The sequence continues at coordinate 11,525 of JAGBSZ010000030.1, read as the reverse complement.
TGCCGAGGCATCGAAAGTTTCGCTCTTCAGCATCGCCGACTACACATGGAATATGACTGCATACGATGCTGATGCATCTTGGGAGGCTGCAATTGACTATCTGATGCCACAGAACAGAGAGGCATTCCATTTCTTCTGCGAGAACAATGTCGATTTGGGTGTCAACACTCATGGTTTGCGCCGCACAGACGAATCGCCAGAATTTGTTGAAGCAAAGAAAATATATGACAATAACATAGAGGGGGACAGAGCTGCTGCATACGCGGCTGTAGGAGAACAGTTCAACAAGCTGGTAAGCAGTGCTGAGACCTTGTTGACAACAGACGAGGCTCCTGCATTGACAAAAGAGATTGAGCCTTGGATTCTATCGATGAAATATCTTGGTCAAAAAGGTCAGTGCCTGACAGAGATGAACAACGCTATCTTAAACAAAAACCCCGAAAACTTCATTGACAACTATTTGAAATACAAGGAGTATGACGAGGCACAAGTTGCACTGCGCTCACGTGATTTCAATGGTTCACTAAAGGTTGCCACACCGGTTGTGGGAACAGTGCATATTGAGCCATTTATAAAGAACACCCTTGGAACACTTGTAGCCGAATACAAGGAGACATACGACTACCGCACAGATGTATTCCCTGCACAGGTATTGGAGAACGGCACATACTACATTATGTACAATGGCAAATACCTCACAAACAATGGTGGCGGCTACCCTGTATTCCAGGCAGAACAGGACAATATACGTCCACAGCGTCAGGAGTGGAAGATAACCGTTGACCCAAGCACCGACCGTCACAAGATTATAAACCTTGAGGACAACCGTTATGTAAACGAGAACGGCAGCTTCACCGTAAGTGATGAAACAAACCCATACGAAGCTGTATGGCATACATACGAGATTATCCAGCTTGCCAACGGCAGATATGCAATAAAGAACGGAGGAAGTGCAGGAGACAAGTATTGGACAAGCAACGGCTCACGCGTAGAGAAAAGCAACTCAAATGAGCCACTTCCTGCACAATTTATCTTTGACATTGTTCCTTTGGGCGGAGAGAAACAGGGCAACCTGCTTGAAAGTGGCGAGGTTTATTACATTCTTGACGGCGACAAATTCCTCACCAACGGCAATGGCGGAACACCTACATTCCAGAGCATTGAAAAGCCGGCGGCGGCACAGGAGTGGAAAATAGCCATTGACGCAAGCGGCAAGAACTGCTACAAGATAACAAGCAATGCCGACGGACGTTATCTGAATGAATATGGTGTATTCGGAACTAATGCATACTACAGCGACTGGAATACTTACCTTATCACTGCCATGGGTGGAAATTACTCGATGCAATGGACACAAAGTGCGGTGAAGAACGGCAAGCAGACATTCATCATCGTATCCGGCAACAGACTCGAAGCTAAAGAGGTTGCACGTTCCGAGAGCTACACCGTGAAGATTATTGCAAAAGAGGACTACACATCAGTAAAAGAGATAAACAAGAACGGCATGTCATACAATGGAAGAGAGGTTTATGCCGAGGATGCTGAAGTCATTGCAATATATTCGATTGATGGCAGAACAATCGCACAATGTGCAGGCAACACAATCTCCACAACAGGACTTGCAAGCGGCGTATATATTGCTGTTGCAAAACTGAACAAGTGAACAGAAGTTCTTCGTTTTGTTGTAGAGTAAAGTAAAATATACCGACAAAAAATGTTACACAGCCACGGCTGTGTAACATTTTTTATGATTGTTATCAACCGATTGTTCATAAGTAATTGAATTTTTATAAAATACAATCTTTTTTTTTCATAACTTTGCATCGTATATACGATGTGAATATTAAGAAGTATGGGAAAAATCATAGCTTTAGCGAATCAAAAAGGTGGTGTAGGTAAAACCACTACAACAATAAATCTTGCAGCATCATTGGCAACACTCGAAAAAAAGGTGCTTGTAATTGATGCCGACCCGCAGGCAAATGCGTCATCGGGTCTTGGCATTGACATACGTAACATCGAGTGTTCAATTTACGAATGCCTCATCAGCGATGTACCAACCGAAAAGGGCATACACAAGACTTGTGTAGAGGGATTGGACATAATTCCTTCGCACATTGACCTTGTTGGTGCTGAGATTGAAATGCTCGACATGCCCAACAGAGAGAAAATCATGCGTGAGACACTTGCTCCGATAAAGGACAAATACGACTATATACTGATAGACAGTTCGCCCTCATTGGGACTTATTACAGTTAACTCACTCACTGCGGCTGATTCTGTGATAATACCCGTGCAGTGCGAATATTTTGCCCTTGAGGGTATCAGCAAGTTGCTTAACACTATAAAAATCATAAAGTCGAACCTTAATCCGCAACTCGACATCGAGGGATTCCTGCTGACAATGTTCAACTCACGTCTGCGCTTGAGCAACCAGGTTTACAACGAGGTAAAGAAACATTTCCGCGAGTTGGTGTTCGAGACTGTAATACAGCGTAACATCCGACTCGGAGAGGCACCAAGCATGGGTATTCCAGTTATTATGTACGATGCTGAATCGACCGGTGCAAAGAACTATCTTGCACTTGCCGATGAGATTATAAAAAGAAACGAGAAGTAATGGCAAAACAACAATTCAAACTACGCGGTCTTGACGCACTAATCTCAACTGAGGCAATACGCACACCTGCGTCATCGTCGATTGGAGAGATAGAGATAGCAAAGATACACGCCAACCCCAATCAGCCACGTCGCGACTTCAACGAAGAGGCGTTGCAGGAACTCGCCGATTCGATAAGCGAACTTGGCGTGATACAGCCTATCACCCTGCGTAAGGAGGAGGACGGCAGCTATATGATTATCGCCGGAGAGCGTAGATTCCGTGCATCACAGTTGGCAGGAAAAACCACTATTCCGGCTTACATTCTGAGTGCCAACGAAAAGGATACAATGGAGATGGCTCTTATTGAGAATATCCAGCGCGAAGACCTCAATCCGCTTGAAATTGCATTGGCATACCAGCAACTGATAGAACAGCATAACCTTTCACAAGAGCAGCTCAGCAAACGTGTAGGCAAGGGACGTGCAACAATCGCCAATTTCCTTCGCCTGCTTAAATTGCCGGGAAACATTCAGGTGGCTCTGAAGGAGAAACAGATTGACATGGGACACGCAAAGGCTCTGTTGTCATTGCCGTCACATGCCGACCAGATAAGAATATTCAATGAGATAATAAAGAACGGATATTCGGTGCGTGATGTCGAAGAGCTTGTACGCAACGTCAAAGAGGAGAATGCTCCTGCAACAAAGGCAAACACCGGCAAGAAGCAGGACGACACATATCATCAGCTCAAAAAACATCTGACACATTTCTTCCAGACACCGGTACAGCTTACCTGTTCGGAGAAAGGAAACGGAAAGATAAGCATCAAGTTCAAGAACGAACAGGAACTTGAACGCATTATAGCTATTTTTGACAAACTAAACCAATAGGACATTGCAAAGCATCCGAAAGATATACGGACTAATGATTATTGCTTTAATATCGCTGTTTTTAGGCACAGAAGCAATGGCGCAATCGCAGACTGAAGATATACAGACAGCCGGCGACTCTATTGTTGTATCTACAATGGAGAGCGACTCGATTGTTGCCGACAGCATTTACAGGAATATCATCAACAGCCCGATAATGGCAATTGACAGCAGTGCCGTTGCAAGCCCCAAGCCCAAGAAGATATGGAAGCCTGATGCCACCACAGCAACATGGCTCGCGCTTGTTATACCGGGAGGCGGACAGATATACAACAGAAAATACTGGAAACTGCCGATAGTATATGGCGGATTTGTGGGCTGTATGTATGCATACAACTGGAACGGTCAGATGTACAAGGACTACCGACAGGCTTACCTTGACATTATGGACAGCGACCCGAACACCGACTCATATAAGGATTTCTTTAGACCGGGATTCAATTTTGAGGCAAACAAGGAGTATCTTAAGAGCGTGTTCAAGAAAAGAAAGGACCGCTATCGCCGCTGGCGCGATTTGAGCATTTTTGCAACGATAGGCGTATATGCCTTGTCTGTAATTGATGCGTACGTCGATGCACAGCTTGCAAACTTTGACATCAGCGACGATATAAACCTGAGCATCGAACCGCAGGTGATACCCGGCAAAGACTATTTGCACGAAAACAACTACTATGGCTTGAACTGCCATATAACATTCTAACAAACAGAGATAAGAAACATGCAAAGAACCATAACAGCCCTGACAATGTTTGTTGTATTTGCCACCACATCGATGGCAAATATATTCATGCCGGACTCTATGGCCACAGATAGAGATATAATAAATGCTGACAGCATTGAGAATACATCTGCCGTTACTGCAGAGATTCCCGACAGTACAGTTTCTTTTGCATCAAACGACACTATAGACTTTGATGTGCCGAACTACATGTTGCAGGAGATTGACAGCATGCTGAACAGCTGGCAGGCACGTAATTTGCTGAAATCGCTTGATTACGACTCCACGCAGTGCATCGACATAAAAATTACAGACACCCTGTATGCAGAACGTCTCCAGAGCATGCCCACAATAGTGAAGATGCCATACAACAGGGTTGTACGTTCGTGCATAGATTCATATACCACAAAAAACCGCTCACTCGTTGCATACATGCTCGGTATGTCGGAATTCTATATGCCGATAATAGAAGAGGAGATTGACAAGGCCGGAATACCGCACGAGCTGAAATATCTGCCGATAATAGAGTCGGCACTCAATCCCAAAGCCGTGTCAAGAGCCAACGCCAAAGGTCTCTGGCAGTTCATGTTCTCTACAGCAAAGATATACGGCTTGAAATCGAACAACTACATAGATGAACGTTTCGACCCGATAAAATCGACAAAAGCGGCAGTGCGTTACCTTGCCGACCTTTACAAACTTTTCGGCAAATGGGAACTTGCCATTGCGGCATACAATTGCGGACCGGGCAATGTAAAGAAAGCCATTGTACGTTCCGACGGCAAGACCGATTTCTGGGACATATACTATTACCTGCCACGCGAGACACGCGGATACCTGCCCATGTTCATTGCGGCAAACTACATAATGACCTACCACAAGGAGCATGGCATATTCCCAATGGAGCCTAAGACGACAATATCCACTGACACTGTGGTGGTTTCAAAAAACCTGCATTTCAAACAGATTGCAGAGGTGTGTGATGCCGAGATAGAGGAGATAAGGGCTCTTAATCCGCAATATATCAAAGATATAATCCCGGGCGAGAACGAGCCGTATGTATTGCGTTTGTCGAACAACCTTATAACGGATTTCCTTGCCAAAGAGGATAGCATATACAAGCATAAGGAGCAGGAATTTTTCCCGAGAGTGAGCATTGCCGAGATGCTCAAACAGGCAAAAGCCAACGATGACGGACGCGGTACGCTCAAACGCCACAAGATTAAGAGCGGCGAGACACTGGGAAGCATAGCACGCAAATACAGGGTAACTGTCAAGCAGATAATGAAGTGGAACGGTATGAAGAATACCAATATAAGAGCCGGAAAATACCTGAACATCTATTAAACAAAGCAAGCGGTATGGAAAGCAACGGTGAAAACAGGATTATAAATGAAGAGGCTGCCATAAATGAAGCCTTTCAGGAGTTGCTGGATATATATTTGGCATCGCAACATCGCAAGAAGGTTGAACTGATAACAAAGGCATTCAACTTTGCCCGTCAGGCACACAAAGGTGTCAGACGACACAGTGGCGAGGCTTACATAATGCATCCGCTCGCCGTTGCACGCATTGTATGCAAAGAGATTGGACTTGGTTCCACATCGATATGCGCCGCACTCCTGCACGATGTTGTTGAGGATACCGATTACACTGTAGAGGATATAAGAAACCTCTTTGGCGACAAGATTGCCAATATTGTCAACGGACTTACAAAAATTGCCGGAGGAGTGTTCGGCGCACACGCCTCGGAGCAGGCAGAGAACTTCAAGAAACTGCTGCTCACCATGAGCGAGGATATTCGTGTGATTCTGATAAAGATTGCCGACCGTCTTCATAACATGCGCACTCTCGAATACATGCAGCTCAACAAGCAATACAAAATAGCCGGTGAGACATTATATATATATGCCCCCATTGCATACCGCTTGGGACTGAGCCGCATAAAGACAGAATTGGAAAACCTCAGTTTCCGATACGAGCATCCCGAAGAGTATTACCGCATAGAGAAAAAGATTGAAAAGACACAGCTCGAACGTGACAAACTCTATGCAGAATTCACAAATCCCATACGCGAACAGCTCGATGCAATGGGACTCGAATACGAGATTATAGGACGTGTGAAATCGCCCTACTCCATCTGGAACAAGATGCAGAAAAAGCATGTTGCTTTCGAAGATATATACGATATTCTTGCCGTGCGCATCATATTCAAGCCACGCGAAGGACGCGACGAGAACAACGAATGCTTCAACATATACATTGCGTTGACCAAACTGTACAACGCACATCCCGACCGTCTGCGCGATTGGGTGAACAAGCCCCGTACAAACGGCTACAAGGCACTACATGCCACATTCATGAGCAATCATGGAGAGTGGATTGAGGTGCAGATAAGAAGCGAGAAGATGAACGAGATGGCAGAGAAAGGTATCGCTGCACACTGGAAATACAAAAGCCAGGGCGATAACTCAAGCGATGAACAACTCGACAATTGGCTGCACACCATCAAAGAGATTCTCGATGACCCTCAGCCCAATGCCCTCGACTTCCTCGATACCATCAAACTCAATCTGTATGCAACAGAGATATTTGTCTTTACCCCAAAGGGCGACATAAAGACAATGCCACAGCACTGCACGGCGCTCGACCTTGCATACAGCATACACACCTTCCTTGGCAACCACTGCATTGGCGCAAAAGTAAACCATAAATTAGTGCCGCTGAACCACCAGCTACAGAGCGGTGACCAGGTGGAGATTCTCACATCCAACGCACCACGAGTGGATGAGAGCTGGCTATCGTTCGTCATAACAGCCAAGGCACGTGCCAAGATACAGGCGGCACTGCGTCGCAAGCAAAGACTGATGCAGAACGAAGGCGAAGAGAAGCTGAACGCATTCTTCGAAAAAGAGGGACTCGGTAACTACACAAGCAACATCGAAAAGCTGTGGAAACTGCATAAGCTCAACGACCGCGAAGAACTGCTCACAGAGATTGGAAAAGGCACTATAGTACTCGGCAACGACGACAAGGATGCCCTGCTCGGCAACAAGAAACTGAGCTTTGCATCGATATTTTCGTTCAGCCGCGACAAGAAGAAAGAAGAGGTTGCTACAAAGGAGATACACGAAAACATCGACCGCAAGACGACTTTGAACCTAACCGAAGAGAGCCTGAAGAGCAGATATATCATAGCCGACTGCTGTCACCCTATTCCCGGAGACGATGTCTTGGGGTACTACGACGAGAACAAGCATATCATCATACACAAACGCAACTGCTCCGTTGCCAACACTCTAAAGAGCAGTCACGGTGACAGAATACTTGCCGCCAAATGGGAGACACACAAACAACTGTACTTTGTTGTGCCTATCCAGATTACAGGTATCGACGACATGGGCGTGCTGCACGAAATCACAACCATAATATCACAGCAGCTCAATGCCAACATTCAGAAGATGCACATCGAGAGCAACAACGGCATTTTTGAAGGCACATTCTGGATAAACGTCCACGACGTACAGGATGTAAAGAACATCTGCGAGAACCTGAAGAAAATCAATAACATAAAGACTATTGCGAGAATAGGATAATATATGATTTAAGGCGACCAAACGGTCGCCTTAAATCATATATTATCCAACTGTTCTTTCAACGCAAGCAGCTCCTCCCTTATTCCTTTGAGCCTGTCGATGACTTCGCTGTTTGTTTCGGCAGTCTCTTTTGGCCCGCCGTGCTTGAACTGCTGTTTTGCACCGGCAAGAGTAAGTTTGCGTTCTTTTACAAGATGATAGACAGTGCGCAAGGTTTCGATATCTTCCTTTGTGTAACGTCGCACTCCGTTGGCACCTTTATATGGTTTCACCTGTGGAAAGACCGTTTCCCAATAGCGCAAGGTGGCTTCGGTTACACCAAGTTTTTCCGCAACCTCCTTTATGGAGTAATACATCTTCAAATCCTTATTCGTATTCAGTGCCATATCAATCGTATATTTTACCGTGGTTCTCTGCCATCTGCAACATCTGGTCGTAACCATCGGCATCAAGGTCCATAAAGTAGTAGTTTATAGGGTTCTCGTGCTTTCCTTTTACAATGACTTCGTAATGTAAATGGGGTCCTGTACTCTTTCCCGAATTACCGCTGAGGGCAATCTGCTCGCCTCGCACCACCTTTTGTCCTTTTTTCACAAGGAATTTCTTATCGAGCAGGTGGGCATATAAAGTCTTGTATCCGTAGCCGTGGTTTATGATAACGGTATATCCGTATCCCGACATCCATTTTGCACTCTCCACCACTCCGTCGGCTGTTGCATAGATTGGAGTACGTCGGTCACATGAGAAGTCCATTCCACGATGGAACTTGCGCACTTTGTATATGGGGTCGATGCGATAGCCATATCCCGAAGCTGTTCTTTTAAGGTCGCGGTTGGCAATGGGCTGTATCGCAGGAATATGACGCAGACGTTTCTCGGCATCCTTGTCAAGAGTGACAATCTCATCAAAGGATTTTATCTGCATATACAGCTGTTTTTCGAGCAGGTCGAGTTTTTGCGCTGTCTCAACAAGCAATTCCGCATTGTCCATGGCAAGCAGTTCGTCGTAACGGTTTGTTCCGGCATATCCGGCGTTACGCTCATCTTCGGGCACAGGGTCGGCATCGAGCATCACGCGATAGAGATTATCGTCGCGTTGCTGAATGTCGCGTAGCACCGTCATTGCCCTGTCAAGACGCGACGACACAATTCTGTATTGCGCCAGCAACTGTGAATTTTCGTTCTCAAACTCCTGTGCTGTAGGCTTGTCGATTAAAAGATAGAATACAAGAAATGCCAATCCACCGAAAATGACAAACATCAGCACCTTGCGCACCACATTGAACACCTTTTGTGCAAACGTGGTATATACAGGCTCGTAGCTGTTTGTTTCAGGATTGAATGTATAGTACTTTTTACCCATTTCTTGATTGTAATTGCTCCACAAATGTAGTAAAACATAATATTTTATGCAAATATCCGCAACCAAACAGCTATTTATTGAAAAATAGCGGTGCGAGAATGTAACTTTATGGAGCCACATCCGACAATATTTCATAAAATATTGTAACTTTGTACGATTTTATGGATAATAGCCGTCAAAGGCTGTATCATGTATATGAAATAATTAAAAAAAACATTTATATGCTCACATCAAAAGAAATCAGAGAATCGTTCAAACAATTCTTCGAGCAGAAAGGACACCTTATCGTTCCCTCTGCTCCAATGGTAGTAAAAGATGACCCCACACTGATGTTTACCAATGCCGGTATGAATCAGTTCAAGGATATCATTCTTGGTAACCGTCCTGCAAAGAGCAAGCGCGTTGCCGATTCACAGAAGTGTCTTCGCGTAAGCGGAAAGCACAACGACCTTGAGGAGGTGGGACACGACACCTACCACCACACAATGTTCGAGATGCTCGGTAACTGGTCTTTCGGCGACTACTTTAAGGAAGATGCCATCAACTGGGCTTGGGAATACCTTACAGAGGTGGTTAAGCTCGACCCTAACCGTATGTATGCAACCGTATTCGAGGGTTGCGAGGCTGAAGGTCTTGCACGCGACAACGAAGCGGCTGCTATTTGGGAGAAACACCTGCCTGCCGACCGCATCATCAACGGTAACCACAAGGATAACTTCTGGGAAATGGGTGATACAGGTCCTTGCGGTCCTTGCTCAGAAATCCACATCGACCTTCGCAACGACGATGAGAGAGCAAAAATCAACGGTCGTGACCTTGTAAACGGCTCACATCCACAGGTAATTGAAATATGGAACCTTGTGTTCATGCAGTTCAACCGCATGGCTGACGGTCACCTTGAGGAGCTTCCTGCAAAGGTTATCGACACAGGTATGGGCTTTGAGCGTCTTTGCATGGCACTCCAGGGCAAGCAGTCGAACTACGACACCGACGTTTTCCAGCCTATCATCAAGGCTATCGGTGAGGTTTCTGGCAAAAAGTATGGCGACGACAACCAGACAGACGTTGCAATGCGCGTAATTGCCGACCACATTCGTACAATATCATTCTCGATAACCGACGGTCAGTTGCCTTCAAACGCAAAGGCAGGTTATGTAATACGCCGTATCCTGCGCCGTGCCGTTCGTTACGGATACACATTCCTGGGACAGAAGCAGGCATTCATGTACAAGCTTGTTCCTACACTCATTGAGAACATGGGTGATGCCTATCCCGAATTGAAACAACAGCAGGACCTTATCACAAAGGTTATCAAAGAGGAGGAGGATTCATTCCTTCGCACTCTCGAGACCGGTATGGGCATGCTCGACAAGATTATTGCAACAACCAAAGAGAGCGGAAAGAGCGAAATCAGCGGTGTCGAGGCATTCACACTTTACGACACATTCGGTTTCCCAATCGACCTTACACAGCTTATCCTGCGTGAGAACGGCTTGACAGTAAACATGGAGCAGTTCGACGAGGAGATGCTAAAGCAGAAGACACGCGCACGCAATGCTGCTGCAGTGGAGAACGGCGACTGGACAACAATCAACGAGGGCGAGTGTACATTCGTTGGTTACGACAACACAGAATACGAGACTACAATCCTCCGTTACCGTCAGACAAAGCAGAAGAACCAGACACTTTATCAGATTGTACTCAAGGATACTCCTTTCTATGCAGAGAGCGGTGGTCAGGTAGGTGACTGCGGTTTCCTTGTTTGTGGCGACGAGCGCATCGAGGTTATCGACACCAAGAAGGAGAACAATCTTCCGATACATATCACAAAGCAGCTCCCTGCAAACCCTGCAGCAACATTCGTAGCTGAGGTTAACAAGGAGAAACGTGCAGCTTGTGCGGCAAACCACTCATGTACACACTTGCTCGACCAGGCATTGCGTCAGGTATTGGGTACACACGTTGAGCAGAAGGGTTCACTTGTTACACCCGAGGGCATACGTTTCGACTTCTCACACTTCCAGAAGGTTACCGATGAGGAGATAGAGCAGGTTGAGCGCATTGTAAACGCACGCATACGCGAGAACATAGCACTCACCGACTACCGCAACATTCCTATCGAGGAAGCAAAACAGCTTGGCGCGATAGCTCTCTTCGGTGAGAAGTACGGCGACCACGTACGCGTAGTACAGTTCGGTACATCTATCGAGTTCTGTGGCGGTACACACGTATCGGCAACAGGTAACATCGGTATGGTGAAAATCATCAGCGAGAGTTCTGTTGCAGCCGGTGTACGTCGTATAGAGGCTATCACAGGC
>JAGBSZ010000029.1 GCA_017631585.1 Bacteroidaceae bacterium | reverse complement strand
TTAACTGGCGCTTCATCTCAGCCTCCGACTTGCTCAATTTGTCATTAGCTGACTTATAGCGGTCTCTGTCGGCGTTTGCCTGTGCCAACTGCGCCATTAATTCCTCAACCGTTGGTGTTGTTCCACCGTCCTGTGATTCTGTGGTTTCCGTGGTTTCAATCGTTGTTTTGGTCTCTTCTGCCATGTTTTTTACCTCTTCTTTCTGCGAATTTTTGATATGTGTTTCTCTCCACATTTGCGTTTTAGGGTCTTCTCTGACCGTATGATTTGCATATAAAAAGGCGCCGGATTTCTCCAACGCCATAATGCCTAGATATGATTTTATTTCAAACTGGGGCTGTTCTCGTTCTGGTCTGAATAATCCCCCTGGAGTCTGCCCTCTTCGTTGCCGCCTTTGTTGAAAAGGCTCTCTTGGTATTTAATAATCAAGTCCTTGCTGTCAGCCCATACCTGATTGACATCGTCAACAAGATTTACGGTCTTAAGCGCATGGTAGCCATTCATGCCGTGTGACACCAAAGTAGCCCAAGCATTTGTCTTGTTGGCTAGTTCGTAATTCTTGTTTCGCTTAATGTTAGGCTGGCAATCTCTGTATTTTAACTCTAACAGCGGACTGTCTGCTGGGGTGTGGGAAGAAGCTTTGATTGCTCGTAAAACAACCTTGATTTCCTCCATTTTGCACCCTTCCATGATGTTCTGCTGTGCAGCCGCAATAGTCTCTGCGTTGCTCCAACCAGTAGCATCACTCATTGCGATTCCAGTACTTCCACCGCTGTTGTCATTCCGGCAAGGAACATCCGCATTCTGCAAAATTATCTGCCGCCTCGACAAAATATTGTTAAGCATGCCGCTGTAATCATACTCGACTGCTAAAGGTTTGACGAAAGGTGTTTTTCCGTCCTGGGTGGTAAATGTCTGCATCCAGTCATTAGTTGTCGGCTTCTTAAGAACCTCTTCTTTCGTGCCGTCCTCAAGTATGACTGTCTCTTTCGGGAAGTCCACATCATTGCAGTGCCAGATTGCCTGTGTATTCTGGTCTACATCGTTTGTGAAGTCCGAAATCAGCAAGTTTAGGTTATCCATGTCGGATATCTGGCGCTCAAAGCAGCCCATTCGGTCATCCGACCTAATCCACTCGATAATCGGAATTATGCCTAATGGATTTATGTCTCCGCTTTGTTCTGCATGTTCCCATGTCTCTTTCTGCTCTACCTTTCTGCCATTCAAAATTTTGCAAAGGTTAAGAATTTCGAACCGCGCGTCCTTGGTGAAGCATGTGAAATAATGGTTCCCTTTTTCGTCTGTGCGGAACGTAACGCCAATCATCACGCGCTTGTCGTAGTAATAGCTTGACCGAATAACGAAGGTTGTACGGGGGTCGGTAGCCTCGATATTGAACAGGCTTTCGCCGTCCTCGTAGTCGGAATTTATATCAACGAAAGTGTAGCCAACGCCACAGATTTCAACAAATCTTGCAAGCCTCTGGGTCTTTTTGCGAATGTGTTGTATTTCGTACTGCTCGTTTAACAGTGACAGCGATTTAACTTCGTTTTCGTTTCCGCTGTCTTTCTCGCCCCTCTGCACAATCGTTATGGGTACGCCCCATTTGTAACCGATGTGAAATTTTGCAATCTCATGCGCCACATTATCAACGCACTTGCAGTCAATGTCCTTACGGTACGTTTTCACTCTTTGCAGTGGCTGGTTTCCAGCCTCGTAGTCCAGCAAAAAGTTCATTCGCATAGCGTTGGTCTGATGCAGAGGGAATGCATTTTGCAAAATAGGGATTATGTTGTTGTATGTAATTTCCTTGGCATCTGTAAATAACTCTCTGCGTCCAATCTGCATCTCTGCACCTCACTTACTAACTCGACAAAGCTTTTTCTGACAAAATCTATTTTTAGGCAAACAAAAAACACCCACATCCGCTGTGAGTGCTTTTCGAAAGGAGACTTACCATGACCTATACTTATCATTCCGCCTATTATAATTTTAACACAAAAAAACCGAACTTACCGAACAAGACTACCTACTGCTCCATAAATCGTTTAAAGGCCATGCGGACACTATCCTCTGTGTTTCCACCTCCGATGTCATCTGCAACTTGGTTCCACGAAAGACCGTTAAGAAACCGAAGTGTTATAATTCGCCTAATATAACTATCCTCAATCGTTGACAAAAACTCCTCGATTTCGTTTAAAGTCTCCATCACTTTTGCCTCGGCGTTATTTAAAATTATTTTCCTTTTCCGCAACAAAATTTTTTTCTTGGCGTATTCCGGGTAAGGGAACCCCTCAATCCGAAATGACTGAACGCCTCCAACTCCTCCGCGGACTTTATCAATTACCGCGCCCTCTTCTTCGATTTTCGCAAGTTGTTCCTCGGTGCTATTAATTCTCGCAATTATCTCTAAGCGTTCTTTTCTCAAGTCGCAATATTGCTTAAGAATGCTATTTGTAACAGCCATAAAAAACCTCCCTATATCGGACTACCCATGATGACCGTCTGCCTAACCCTGTCTTTTCTCTGTATTCGCAACGCAAAGTTTGAAAATACGTCCGGCACGTCATCTAACTGCTTTTTCCCAGACACCGAATACTGCTTCAATAGCGACATCATAACGCCATACGGGTCTTTAGGTGCGTACAGTGAAGCGTCTTTAAACACCACGTTTTGTAAAATCCAGTTCGAACACTGGTATATCCTCGCCTCTTTGTTCGTCTCTGTGGGGCGGCTAGTGATATTGCATATCCATCCCTTGCCCTCCACTCGCTTGTTAACCTCTAGCGCAACTCTGTCACCTCCGGCGTTCGACTCAAACTCGCACTCTTGAACCAAGTTGTTAGTTAATGCGTTCGCCGCATTCTCATACTGCATTTCGTAATCCGCTGAATTATCGCACACGCAATCAACACAGTACCAGTCATCACCGTATTTCTCCAACACGGGCATCACGAAGTAGTCTGTACCCTTGCCCTTAGTATCGCACTGCGCTGTTATTATCTCAGCCGCACCATGAGGCAAATTCAAGTATCGCCTAATTTTATCCTCCGGGAACAGCAAGCCCTCGCGCTCAATAGGCTCCTGTTTATACAGACACTTATACGATACCTCGTCCATTAGCAACTGCTGGTCAGCGAAAAACTCTTTTGTAAATCCGCTATACTCGTAGTCAAAATTACTTTCACCAGTAACCGGGTCTACATCCGGCACAGCTATAACTTTCACCCTTTTGTTGCCAGCATACATTTTCTGTATTCGCCCAATAACGTCTTTAACAGACCAACGGGTTGCAATGTGTATCTCTTTACAGTTCTTACCATCCGTGTCTTGGATTTTTCTCTGGCGGGCATCTACCGCGTATTTATTCCACAGCTTGTCTAGGATGAGCGGGTTCAGCGCCTCCTCAATGCCACCTATCATGTCATCGACTAACAGGAATTTACTAGCACGAACCTTACCAGCATTCTTACTCCCGACTGACGTACACTGCACTGAGGGGAATGGTTTATATTTGCCAACGTTGAACTGCTCCATTTTGGCATCCGTTTTGGTGACGCTTAAACCAGGGAATATCTCCCCCCAGGTATACTCGTCCTGGTTACTAACGATATCCAGTACGCCCTCGTAATACATCCGTGTGATATCGCCACTGTGCGAATAAAACAGACTAAAGTCTCTAGGGAACCAACCCACTACAAGCGCATTGAAAAATTTCTCCACGCTCGTTTTTCCAGTACCAGGCGGCAGCGAAACACAAAGTATGTCATATTCGTCATCTATCATCCCTTGCAGTCCGTCTATAAGCCCAATCTTTAACAACTGCTTTCGCCTAGGCATGTAAAACCGCTCTTTAGGTTCACGCTTTTTCTCCAGGTAGCGAAACGCACTATCAACAACCATGTTCTGCGCCTCGACTAGCAGCACCTCATACAGCTTGTCTAATACCGGGTACCAGGTTTTATTATCAAACGCATATTTCTCTAGTTCCCAACTATCAGCACCCACGGTGTCTAAGATATAACCCTCGACTATCTCTTTCGCCCTGGAAGCCACTCTTAAGCCATATTCCCTATCTTCCTTTACCGCCGCTTGACTCGCCATGATATATGCGTCCATTACAGCATCATCAACACCATGTCTCGCTATGTAATCCTCATACCCATCAACGGCAATTAACAACTCTTTACTGACCATCTCACTACTCTCTCATACACAATCACACAACACACAACATCACTTAACACATCTTCACATTTGCCTGTCATCTCTTGTATACCTAAGAGCACCATACTACTGTACTACATTCGCCACCCACCTATACTTACTACCCCTTTTTGTTTAAATTATTATTTGGGTGGCTTAGTATTATATAATATATATCTATAGGCAACCCCCACCCCGGTTATAAAATCGCCCAGGAACAAACAACTATTCGCGAAACACATATTTTCCGCATAGTTGCGGCGCCACCAAAAACACGAGAAAACCCAGTGTTTATCGGTGTTTTCACGCTTCCGGGGCTGTTTCCGGCTCGTTTTCTCTTTGTGCAATTTGACGAACTTCTGCCGGATTCCCGCCCAGACGGGGCAATTCGGCCGCGTTTATAGCGTTTTTCTGCTTGTTACTGTCCGCCGTATACGGGCTAGCCCAGCCATAATGCCGGTTTAACATCGCGATAACTCCAACAGGATTCTGCTTGCCGTCAGCCAGTTTATTACTCAAACTTTCCTCGCGCATTTTAGATAATTTTTTGTAGATGTCAAATCCGCGTGTACTTAATCTATTAGTATTATTATTACTCCCCCATACATGAATTAGTTCAGTATCAATACCAGTCATATTACAGAAACCGACAATGGATATTTCTTTGTTGTATAGGGTGCATAGATATATATAATAGTCTAGTATTTTTTCAACTATATCGAAGTTGTACATGTTGTAATTACTTGGCAATATACAATTATCGTTAACTATCTTTGTGTGTGATTTCAATATGCCAGGATATGGTTTAAATACATGTCTGCAAATATATATCAAACATGCATTCCATACTGACTGCGGCATGGTCCTGAAATCATCGATGTTTTGCTCTTCTGCGAACTGATGCAAATATAAATCTATGTCATTCTCAAATACCTCGATGGTCGGCTCGGTGCCTGTCACTTTTTCCATTTGTTTTCCCCCTTCGATTTTTTGCTAATAAAAAAAGACGGCTGCAACCTGGTTTTTTCCCAAGCTGCGCCGCCTCGTTTCGTTGTGCGCTCTGTTATCGCGTTTTGTTTCGCCGATAGTATATCAAACTTTTGTTCCGGCGTCAAATTTTGCAGTGCTAATTTATAAATCCACTTTCATGCGTTTGAGTTTTTCGTCTATGCATGTATTGATAAAATCATTTACACTTGAATATCCTTTTTCTTTCGCCAGGGATGCTATTTTGTCTTTGTCCCCCGGTTTTCTTAAAATTGTTATTCTGTCATATTTCTGCTTTTGATACTCGTTAACATACTTGTAAGCAGATTGTTTGTCAGCAAATGCCATGTTGCGCCCTCTCCTTCGGAATAGTTATAAATTATTTACAACTTATTTATAAATATAGCATAGTTATAAAATATTTACAAGTGTAAAAAAACCAGTGCTTACAAATATTTCAAACCATTTCATATAATAATAAGGAAAGCATAGTTATAAATATTTTCTAAATATTTTATAAATATGCTTGACGCATCGTTATAAATATGCTATTGTATTAATGTAATCAAATAAAAAAAGCAGCCGGGAAGCCTAGTAAACTAAACCGACTGCACCTAACAAAAGAAAGGTACCTCGATTATAACACGAGGAAAGGGGAAAATCAATGGAACAAACAAAAATCTTTTTGAACACTTGGGGCGCTTATAATGATGGTTGTATCGGTTACGGTTGGATGACGCCGGAAGAGGCCAGAAACTTTATCGAAGCGGACGAAGAAAGAGACGGCGGCGAATGGTTTATAGCTGACATTGATAACTATTTAGGCGTTGATTTTGGGAATTTAGAATATGCGGACGTTATGACCGTTATCGAATCCATAGAAACATTAGAAGACATGGACGAATACGAACGCGACGAAATCATTGCATTAATGGAATATCTCGGCACCGATGAAATACAAGAAGCAATCAATGCGCATGATGGTTATATTTTCTATTCCGACATAGAATCATACCACGATTGCTGCGATGAATGTCTTGATTTTAGAGGATGCAGCGAAGTGTTAGAAAGATATTTCGATTTTGATGCATATCATCGCGACTGTGATTTTGATATATACGAAGCATCGAACGGCATTTGCATCATGTAATAAATGGAGGTAAAACAATGAAAGCAATAAAACATTTCTTCTCAGAGTTAATTGCATGTTGCATCCCGGCTTTCGCAGTTGGCGCGATGCTGATACATTACTTTTACATAGGATTTTAACAGTAGCCCTTCGGGGCTTTCTGTAATGTAGCCGGAGGCGGTCACAAGCCCGCAAAAATACAGAGTGCAGAAAAACAAAAGTTGTGTTACAATTAGACGAAAAGGGGGAGACAAAACATGGTAAGAAGTTCAAGGTCTCAGCAGACAAAAGAAACAAAAGCAGTTATTGCAAAAGCAAAAAGAGATATCGACAACGGCAGAAATTACAAGGAAGTTTTCGCAGAAGTTAACGAAAAGATAACCGACAGTTTGCAAAGAAGTAAAGCGATTAAAAGCATTATAGACTATATGCCCGATGTCGATTAATGAAAAGAGGGTTAAGCAATGAAAGCGCAAACCGTAAAAGAGTTTTTAAAAGGCACTAGAAACAATTACTTCATAGAAATTTCAGCCGGAACAAATGAAAATATCGTCTTTGCTGGCACTTATGCAGACCTTAAGAAAAACGGAAAGGAATTCCTGGCGGAAATCGTTACTTCCTGGGATGTTGTAGAAATGGACGATAACACCCTGGAAATCGGCATCATGATATAAATCGGAGGTTTACGGCATGAAATACAAAATCAAAACCATTAGCGAAACAGGCAGTACACTTTATTTCAATACAGACTTTTCTTTCTTTGGCGAAAAATTCGCAACTGAGTACAGAGGCAAGAAAGCAGCGCTTGACGGTCTCGAATACGCAAAGAAATGTGCATCTAGCCAGGTAATTCTGGATAATTTGCAAATAATCGAAGCTTAACAAAAAGCAATCTAGGCGGGTTTATTCCGTCTTTTTTGCGTTATACTCAAAAGATAAAGCATCCCCGCCCGGAGCCCGGAAAGGCTTTTATTTGTGTATGTTTTCGCAACCTAACAAAGCAACGATTGACTGCGGACTTGCTGCGGTTGTATAATCGTCGTATATATCATTTCCCCGGTAGTGCTTCGATGCGCTTGTTTCGTGACGGGTCTTTTGCACCCTTTTGCGGCTTTGTTTCCGCTGCGCTTCGCTTGGCTGGCTTTCTGCCCGTCCTGGCAATCCTGGAATTTTCCACAGGGCATCAGCAGACAGACAGCATATCCTCGGAGAATTGTGCTTGTTCCTGGATGAAAATGGCTAAAAATTCCCCACCTATTTTTCCAGTGTTCCGTAGACAGGGGGGGTATCAAAAAAGTTGACTTGAAAATTTTTTCAGCAAATATTTGGTGTAGACTATATCCCCCCGGGGGGGGGTATTAAAAAATTGACCGATAAATTTTCTTAGGAGGTATTTATCATGGCAACATTACTATTTATTTTGTTCTTACCTATCACTCTTCCACTCTATCTCTTATGGCACTTACTTGTATTCATTGGTAAAATACTTTTTATTGGTGATATATTTAAGCATTTCAAATAACATAGCGCACCTAAGATTAAGCCCGTACAGCATGGGCTTTTTTCTTTTGCCTAATCCAAAACATTAGCATGCCGCCAGAATACCTCTATTTGCCATTTCTAGCCGCTTTACCACATTTAACCACCATTTATGCCATGATGCACTCAAATCCCCTTAAATCGCCAATTTGACCACCCTCCCCGGTTCCAAATTTTTAAGCACAAAAAAAGACCCTTATGCTCCTATGCATTAGGCTCCCATACCGTACCGTTTCCTTTCTTTGACACCGTCAGAAAACGTCCTTTCTATAGATTTTTATTTGATTACTTTTACCAGTATACCTATACAGTATACCTTTTGTTATACCTCTCTTTTTCTTACCTCTACAACCTAGTATTTATCGGCACTCCACAGTACACCTTCAATTCGACTCCCGTCTACTCCATTGAAAAAGTCAGTATTTATGCGGGTTTGCGGTATGTGGGTTGGTATACCTCGGTATACCTCTAATAAATTACGTCAAAAATGTCGAAAAAGGTATAGTTCGATGGGGCTTGATGAGGAAGGTGTTTAAAGGTGTTGGGGACACGTTGAACGCTTCGGAAACTTGGAACATCACTTGCTCTTGCTCGGCATTTTTTTTGTAGTAATGTTTCCTGGTTGTATTGATGTCCGTATGTCCCATCTGATTCGCGATGATGATTTCGTCCACTCCGGCGTTTATGAGTGTGGTTGCGTAGAACCTTCTCAGCGCATGCATTCCCTTCCTGGGGAACCCGAACAGATTGCAGAGGTTGTATAACCTTGTCGCAACGGTGTGCTTGTGGATGCATTGACCGTTCTTTTCGAACAAGTACTCTGTGAACGGGTTTATCGTTCTCAGCCGCTTGATGGCGGGTTTTAGTTCGGAGATTATCACCACATCCCTTATGCCAGCCTCCGTCTTAGGGAAGTTCCTCACCTCATGTACGGTCTTTCCGTTCTCGTCCTTGTAGCGAATCTGCGTCCTGTTCACATGGATAAAGTTTTCCGAAACATCCTCCCACTTTAGCGATACGATTTCTCCCACTCGCATGCCTGTGTAGATAGCGAACAGGATAGCGATGTCATTTAGGCTCTTGCTGTTTTTGATGTGCCCCACGATAGTATCAATCTCGCTTTTCGTGTAGATGACGTTCTCATCGCTCTTTTTATCATGGTTGAACAGTTTCTTTGACAAATCCAACCCTTCCAGAAGTTCCGAAATGTTTATCTTCGTGTACCCTTTTTTCTTCGCATAGAGGAAAATGCCGCGCAGTACCGTCCTCATGTTCGACCAAGCCTTTGCTTTTAAGTTGTACTTCTTGATGTTATCCAGGATGAGCAGCTCCAGGAAATCCTCGGTGACGGTCTTGATGTTCTTGTCTTTGCAAGCACCAAAATACTTCTCGAAATCAACGTCATAACGTTCTACCGTCTGCTGCTCTATCTCATAAAAAAGCAGCTTTCTCGCTATCCATTCCTGG